>JANLSI010000614.1:0-10629 GCA_031362345.1 Pseudomonadota bacterium | reverse complement strand
CGGCGCACACCTGGTACTACCAACGCCTCACACGGCTACAAGCGCAGTGCGCGCCTCGGTGGCGACCAGGTGGTATTGTTTACCCGTCTGCTTGGCACCTTGTTAAATTCCGCGCTGCCACTGGACGACGCACTGACGGCGCTATCCAAACAATCGGAGAGCAGCGATTTCAAACGCGTCGCGCTCGACATTCGCGCGCGCGTGCTGGAAGGCCATGGTCTCGCTGCGGGGCTCGATCAATTCCCGAAGATATTTCCGCCGGTTTATCGCGCCACCATTGCCGCCGGCGCCCAGACCCGCCATCTGCCGACCGTGTTGGCGCGGCTTGCCGATTTCATGGAAGAGCGCCAGCGCGTCGCCCAGCGGCTGAAAGTCGCGATGATCTATCCGGCCGTGCTGACGGTGGTTGCAATCGCGGTGGTCAGCGGGCTGCTCGGATATGTGGTGCCGGAAGTGGTCAAAGTATTCGCCCAGATGAATCGCGAACTGCCGGCCTTGACGCGTGGCCTCATCGCCGTGAGCGGCTTCATGCGAGCCTGGGGTTGGCTGCTGGTGGCCGTACTGATCGGCCTGGGTTTCGCCGTGCGCGCCTTGTTCGCACGCCCCGCACCGCGTCTGGCCCGCGATCGCTTCGTGCTGCGCTTAAGTCTGCTCGGCACCCTGATACGCGAAGCTGACGCGGGTCGCTTCGCGCGCACCCTCGCCATCTTGCTCGGCAGCGGCCTGCCGATGCTGCAAGCCCTGCACATCGCCGCCAAGTCGGTCGGTAATACCGGCACCTTGCGTGAACTCGAAGCGGCCATCGAACGCGTGCGCGAAGGGGCGGCCTTGAGTCAGGGCCTGGCGCGCGTCAGCGGTTTCCCGCCCTTGCTCGCCCACCTGGTTGCCAATGGCGAGAATTCCGGCGAACTGCCAAAGATGCTCGACTCCGCCGCCGACGCCCACGAGCGCAGCATGCAGCTCAAGATTGCGGTGATGATGGGGCTGGCCGAGCCCTTGTTGATCTTGCTGATGGGCGCGGTGGTGCTGGTGATTGTGCTGGCGATTCTGTTGCCGATTTTTGACATGAATCGGCTGGTGTAGGTTCTGGAATCAATGTCCGACTTCAGTCGGACATTCGTCTCAGATTGACGTACACAACCTGACGCCTCTCGGCGGGAACAGGCGTACACCGTTTCGGCCATTCGCATTGCCGCTGGCATCGACCCCTCACGCGCCGAGGCACCCCTGCAGACCTGGAGCGGTACTGCCGATAACAGAATGACCCTCGCGGGACGGCTAGCCGGTCACGCTGCGGAGTCCCGATATACGGCAGCTCTCGCGGTGGCCGGCCGTACCCGGATCACATGTCGTTGCTCGATTGCGGGCGTGGAGAGGTACGATAATGGCCCCAACGTGGCGGCCCGACTGCCATGGGTTTGGCTGGGTAGCACATCTGACCACGAGCAGTTCCAGGAGCTCTTCAGCCGTGAATCGCGATAACACTGCGAAATCGCTGTCGCCCGTTGGCGCCCCATCGACGCCGGAGCTCCCCCGTGGCAACGATGTCGCAACCGTAACCACGCTTCGCGCACCCTACGAGGTAACGCTCGCGTTCGTTGCCTATCATCTCAACATCGGTGTTGATCACCTGTACCTGTTCTTCGATGACCCGGCTGACCCGGCCATGCCATTCTTTGACGCCGATAGCCGCGTGACCTGCTTTCGGTGCGACGGAAAATATTGGGACACCGTAAAAAAATACGTCCAGCGGGACAGTTCAGTACGCCCCTGGCAGCCGGGCGACGGCGAATTGACCATCATTGAGCGCCAGATCTCGAACGCCAATCTCGCCCTGACCTTGGCCCGCACCGCCGACTTCGAGTGGTTGGCCCATATCGACAGTGACGAATTGCTCCACGCTCCAGAAGGGTTGGCGCGCGCTCTCGCGGCCACCTGTCCGGACGTCTCCGTGGTCCGCTTTCAGATCCGGGAGGCAATTCCCTCCGATCTTGAATTCGATCACGCGTTCGCGGATATCTCGCTGTTCAAGGTGCCTTCCTCGCGTGCAAAGCGCGCTCTGGTGCGCAGGTTGGGGTGTCCAATCATCTATCGAGGCGAATACTTCCGAGGCCACCAAGAGTCGAAGTGCGCCGTTCGCTGCTCGGCGGACATCCACTCGATGGAAATCCATATGCCCATCTTCAAATCGACATCGTCCGCCCGGCGCGTCGATGCCGAGCTGATCGCGCTCTTGCACTATGATTGTATGGGATTCGAAAGCTGGAAAAAAAAGTGGCATCAACGAACGTTGATTCCCTGTGACTGGATGCGCTCGAATCGAGCGGCCCAACTGGAAGACTTCCGGGCCGCGTGGCGCGAACTCGATCAGGGCAACGGCGAGCGCGCATTACGTCGCCTATATCGGCGCATGAACGTGCCGTCCCGCTGGCAAACGCTGTTGCTCGGTTTTCTGCGCATGATCGAGAAAATTCCGCTTCATCCCCACCTGTTCGTGCCGCCGCGCTGATTCCTTGGACGCTCCGGAACTGAGCGGCCGCAAGCGACGGCACTCGCTGCGGATAACAGTCGCGACTCGAACGAATAGCCACGTGAAAAAACTACCGGCGGCGCGCGGCTGGCGCGGACTGCCTAAGATTGAAGTGATCGGAAGCCCCCCGTGATAATCTCCAACGCCCCGAAC
The DNA here is from genome assembly GCA_031362345.1 of Pseudomonadota bacterium. Classification (GTDB taxonomy): domain Bacteria; phylum Pseudomonadota; class Gammaproteobacteria; genus JADJYF01. The sequence goes on along the minus strand of JANLSI010000614.1, from coordinate 7,946 downwards.
CTTCTCAGCCCAGCGATGGCGGTTTCCGCGTAATGAACGAGATCAAGCGCGAGCGAATTATGATCCGGCCACGCACCGGTTGGGAGACGGTGGATCTGGCGGAACTGTGGCGCTATCGCGAATTGATGTGGCGGTTCTTACTGCGCGATATTCAGGCCCGCTACAAGCAAACGGTGTTCGGCGTACTATGGGCCGTGCTCCAGCCCATTGTGATGATGGTCGTCATGACCTTCGTGTTCGGCAAGGGACTGCGGCTGGATCAGTCTCACATTCCCGGCGTGCCGTATGCGCTCTCGTTCCTTGCCGCGCAGATCGTGTGGTCGTTTTTTGCTAATGGCCTGGCCAGCACTGCGAGCAGCGTGACCAGCAACGCCGAGATCATTCGGAAGATCTACTTTCCGCGCCTGATCGTGCCAATTGCCGGCCTCGGCACCGCAACCGTGGATTTCATCATCGCGCTGGTCGTATTCCTGATCGCCGTCAGTGTCGTCAAGCCGCATTTTTCGTTTGCGATGTTGCTCCTGCCCATCGCGTTCCTGACGATGCTGCTGGCGGCCTTTGGCGCCGGCCTGTTATTCGCGGGGCTGATGGTCAGCTACCGTGATTTCCGCTACGTCGTGCCCTATTGCCTGCAAGTCGGGTTCTTTCTCACGCCGGTCATCTGGTGGGAGAAAAGCGTCGGCGAGATGATGGGCGCCTGGTCGATCGCGCTCTATCTCAACCCTATCACCGGGCCCCTAACGGTGTTCCGGAACGTGATGTTCGGCGAGCCCGTGTATTGGCAGGGCTGGATGCTCTCATCGCTGGTGGCGGTGCTTCTCGCGGTGGTGGCTATCGCCTATTTTGCGCGGGCCGAAGCCCGCTTTGCCGACATCGCCTGACCGGAACGGCACCGCACATGGTCGATACTGTCATCAAGGCCGAAGGCCTCAGCAAACAGTACTTCCTGGGAATGGGCAGCGACCCGAGCGACTTGCGCTCCACGATCGCGACCGCTTTCCGGCGTACTAGACGGATCTTCGGCGCCGCCGCCGAGGAACCGCGCAACCGCCAATTCTGGGCGTTGCGCGACATCGATTTCGAGATCACTCAAGGAGAAGTGTTCGGCATCATCGGCCGCAACGGCGCGGGCAAGTCCACCTTGCTCAAGATTCTCGCGCGCATCACCTTGCCAACCTGCGGTAGCGCCTGGGTCGAGGGTCGCGTCGGTTCGCTACTGGAGGTGGGCACCGGATTCCATCCGGAGTTGAGTGGGCGTGAGAATACCTACCTGAATGCCGCCATCCTCGGCATGACCCGCGAGGAAATAGCGCAGCGTTACGCGTCCATCGTCGAGTACGCCGGGATCCCCGACTTCATGGAAACGCCGGTCAAGCGCTACTCCTCCGGCATGCGCGTGCGCCTCGCGTTCGCTATCGCCGCCCACATCGATCCCGAGATCCTGATCCTCGATGAAGTCCTAAACGTCGGCGACGTCGAGTTTCGTCGTAAATCGACCGCGACCATCTTCGAATTCGTCAATCGTGGTAACACTATCTTGTTCGTCAGCCACGACATGGAATCCGTCCGTAGCATGTGCACGCGCGTGATGTATCTCAAGCGCGGGAAAATATGCTTCCTCGGCGACACGCATACGGCGATCGATCTGTACCTACAGGATCTTAAAGAGGGTGCGAACCGAAACCTGCTCGAGGTATCCCGGAGTCCCAGTATTACGCCGGTCATCAGCGCCGCGCGTCTCTGCAACGACAGCGGCGATACGGTCACAGGCGTGCCGGCCTGCGGCAACGTTACGCTGGAGATTATTCTCGATAACAACGATGAGCTCCCTGAGCCGCACATCGACCTGCACATTCGTGATTCGCGTGGCGCAAACATCTCCTGGATTGCCTCACGCGTCCTGCGCGGTCTGCCAGCGAAGCTCCCGCCGCACGCGACCGTACGTGTCCATCTCGCGGAGTTGCCGCTGCTGCCTGGCGCCTACTTTATCTCCATCGTGCTAGGCAGTTGTGGTCGCCACGTGGATACGGTCGAGCACGCGGCCGAACTGCAGATCGTCCACGCGGACGTATTCGGCACGGGTCAGTTGCAGACCAATATTCGTGGCTACGTGATCGTCCGTGCCGCCTACGAGGTTGCTGACGCGTGACCGGCAGGTCGGCGAGCGGCTCTGCGCACGGCCATGGAAGAAATGGGCACCGTGAATAAAGTCCCCCTCACTGGGTCCCTCATCATTTGCACGCGCAACCGCGCGGATAAACTGGCCCAGTGCCTGAAGAGCCTGACCCTACTCAACGGCATTGATCGCTGGGAACTGGTCCTGGTCGATAACGGTTCGACGGATCGCACAGAAGAGGTGATCACTGCATTTGCCGCCCGCTTCGAGCACCGGTTGATCAGCGTCCTTGAGCCCACGCCTGGTCTCGGCATCGCCCGCAACGCGGGGATCGCCGCCGCGTCCGGGGACCTACTGGCCTTCACCGACGACGATTGCTACCCCGCGCCGGGTTTCCTTGAGGAAATGTCGCGGGTGTTCCAGGATCCAAGCATCGGCTACGTTGGCGGAAGTATCCTGCTCTACAACCACGGCGACGCACCCATTTCAATCCGGATCACGACGGAGACCCGCACTATTGCAGCGTACAGCTTCGTGCACACTGGCTTGATCCAGGGAGCGAACATGGCTTGCCGGCGCGCCGTGATCGACGACATTGGTGTGTTCGACGGAGATTTCGGCGCTGGTACGCCGTTTCCGGCCGAGGACGTGGAATTCGTCGCGCGTGCGTCGTCCGCCGGCTGGCGCGGCGGGTATTTTCCCGGGCCGGTGGTGTATCACGACCACGGGCGACGTGGCGACGCCGTGATTCGCCGACTCTTCAAGCAATACGATTACGGACGTGGCGCATACTTCGCCAAGTTCATCCTGCGCGCGGACACGCGTTGGACGTATTGCCGCTATTGGTATTGGTCGATCGATCTGCGTAGTGGCAAGCGGCGCTTGCGCAATGAGATTGTCGGCGCTTTACATTACCTAGGCTGCCGCTCGTGGCGCCGCGCGTTCGGCAAACGGCCGAAGGGTTGAGCAATGCATTTGCTAAGCATCGTTCTGTGCACCCGCAACCGGGCCGGCCAGCTCCGCGCTGCGCTGGAATCTTATCGACGCTTGGAAGCCGAGGCGGGCTGGGAACTCGTCGTCGTCGACAACGCTTCGGAGGATGCCACCGCGCGCGTGATCCAGGAATTCGCGGCTACCTCGGCGCTCACGCTGCGTGCCGTGAGCGAGCCGCGGCCTGGCCTCGCCCGGGCCCGTAACCGCGGCCTGGCGGAGGCCCGCGGCGAGATCGTTGCCTTTACCGACGACGACTGCTATCCAGACCCCGATTATGTGCGTGTACTGCGAAATGTCTTCGAAGACCCCCGCTACGACTACGCTGGTGGAAGAGTCATGCTGCACGACGCGAGTGACGCACGGATCTCGATCCAGGAACACGGCACGGCCAAGGAAATCGAGCCTAACGCCTTCTTGGCTTCGGGGCAGATCCTGGGCGCCAACATGGCGTTTCGGCGTGCACCGCTGCTGGTCTTGCGCGGCTTCGATGAGCGGCTCGGTGCCGGAACATCATTCCATTCTGGAGAGGACACCGACCTCTTGCGTCGGGCAGCGCTGGCTGGAATGCGCGGGCGATTCGATCCGATGCTCGTGGTGCGGCACCATCACGGCCGCTCACAGGCCGACGCTGCGGCCCTCCGTCGCTCACATCAGCGAGGACTTGGTGCCTGCATGGCGAAGTTCGTCACCAACAAACACACTTGCAAGCAGTATATCCGTCACTGGTACTGGGCCTTGCGCAGCACCGGGGCGCTTAACGCTTTACGCCAGTTGGGCTGGGGCCTGCTGTTTGCGTTCAAATATGGCCCCTCACCGCAGCGCGTGTGGCGGCACCCGGCGGCGACGATCGACGCATCTCGCGAGTCGGCCGTGGCGAAAAGCGTGAACTCGTGCATCTGAGCAGCGTGCCACTCTCGAAATATTCGGCTTCACGGTCGTAGAGGCCGCTGGTCAAGGCCACGGCAGGACAAATCGTGCGCGAATACTTTGAATACCGCCGGGATTTCTGCCGCTACCTTTGCGCGCCACGCAAGACGCTCGTTCTCATCCTGTGCACGATGCGCAGTGGATCGACCTTGCTCAAGGCCATGCTCGGCGCGGCGTCCGATGTGTCCCACCTCCCCGAAGTCCATTTTCACCAGCTGCGGACCAGCGCATTCGATTTCTATACTCGTTTCTGCCGGCTCGCACCCGAGCCCATCATTGTGCTCAAGCACCCAGTGTGGTTCACAGACTCGATTGGTACTTTCCCGGTGCCGAAGCTAAGTCGCATCCGCATGATCTGCCTGGTCCGCGATTGCTATCCCACCCTGTGTTCGATAAAAACCATGCCGGGCAGTGACACACCCACCAACCGTGAGCTGATTGCCTACTGGCTACGATACACGTCCCAGATAGTGACCAAGCACGGTGAAGCTGGCGCGCTTGGGCGCTGTATCCGCTATGAAGACTTGGTTGCCGATCCTGTCACTGTCTCCGCAGATCTCTTCAAGTTTATCGGCTCGAAAATGACGCACGGCGTAAAAGAGTACGTCCCGCCGATGGGTGGCGAATGGCAATGGGGCGTCGACGACGGGAGTGACAAGATCCGCTCACGCGAAGTCCAACCCGCGACCACGCTCGATCAGGACCCGGAACTTCTGGCACTGATCGAGGCCGATGTGCGCATCGCGGAGCTGCGCGCGCGCCTCGGCTACGACGCGAGAAACTGACTTCAGTCCCCTCGAACGGGTTGGCTCATGATTATTTCCGAGAGTTCACGCTTCATCCTGTTTTCAATGGAAAAGACCGGCACCTCGAGCATGGACGAGGCGCTGGGCGGCTACTTCGACCAAAGGAAATACCGAGCCCGTCTCGACAAGACCCTGCCACTGCTGTGGCGAATCCGTTCAAGGCTCGGCAGACTCGCCCGATTTCGTGGCAAACAACCGCCGACAGACTGCTGGAACGATGAACCGGGGTTGAAGCACTGCCCCCCTCGCTGGCTCTTCCAGCAGCGGCATGTGCTACTCGCAGGAAACGATTGGGATAGCTTCTTCAAGGCGTGTTTTGTCCGCAACCCGCTTGACCGGCTGTTGTCCGTTTATTCGTTCCACACGCAAAAGATCCCGCACATCTATCCCGAAGCACTCGCGGCCGGAAGTTTCAGAAACTGGCTGGAGTCGGGCGGCACCGGCTCGGCTAAGAAATCCATGAAGGCCTTCGTGACGGATGAAGCTGGGCAGGTTCTTCCTGATTTCATCGGCCGCTATGAGAATCTGAGCAGGGACTGGCGGTACTTCCTGGAAAGGGCCGGCCTTGGATCTATCGTGTTGCCCGAGGTCAGCGCGACCAAGACGAGCCACGCCGACTGGCGCGAGGTCTGGAGCAACGAGCTACTCGAGATCTTCCTGGCAAATCGCGTCTGGAAGGCAGATTTCGAGTTCTTTGGGTACGACGCCGTTGTGAATTAAAGGCACCGGGGTGGGAAGGACTTATGCTTCACACGTTCCGTCGGCCGTATTATCGCGTCGGACCTCGTATATGCCGATGGCCGAGAGCGTTCCCGTCGCCGTGAATTCGGTCTGGCAGCGCGAAACCGTTGAACGTACACTGCCATCCATGGAAGCCACTCGTCCGTCACTTCTGACGTCCGCCGCTAGCAGCCGCCTTGATGCCATCCGCGATACGGCCCGGGCGGCGCCGCTCCTCCACGCATACCCATTGGAAACGGTCGTCGCCACAATCCGTGGGATCGCAGAACCATCAAGTTACGGCTACCTCCCTGAATCCATCTTCGCGGCTCTGTCAGCGCTAAACAATCGCTTCGGTCCTGCCGAGACAGGCTTCTACAAGAAGCAACTGATCATCCAGCTGATCGACGAGATGCCTGCGAGAATTCAGGCCTTAAGTCTGCCGAAGTCGATCGAGGAACTGTATCCGGACATCCTTGATGTAGTCGTCGAGACGCTGGTCGACACACCGGACCAGCAATATCTGGCCGCGGTCGGCGATTTGATCCGGGAGCTCCGGATCACTTCGGCCCGCTCGATTCCCTGCGGAGCGCAGATCGTAGACAACTGTACCTCGGCACCACGGTCGATTTATCGCTATCAAGGCTTGCACAATAATCTCAAAAGCCTGTGGTTTATCCTGTCCCGGTTGGGAGGCCTGTCGCCGTTGTTCCGGATTCACACTGAGAGCCGCTACCTCAAGTACTTTAACGAGACGGGCTGGGACGATTGCTACCGGCGAATTTCGGAGTTAATGAGAGGAAATCCGCGCATTCGAGGCTTGATCGCTACCAGCTGGTTTTACGATCCTCAGCTTGAAATTATTAGTCCACGGCTTGCATATCTCAGACGCCGCCCGGTCGACAACGGCGCCTACCTGCACTTTGACGGGACCAACGACATCGATATCGAACGTGCCACGTCGACTTCCCCCACACGTCGGGAGTTGTACGAGAAAGGCGAGTACATGCCAACCTGTTACACACTCCTATGGGCCCGGGCAGACCTGTTGCGATGGGCCGCTCGAAACTGATCCGGATTGTCGACCGTATCCTCGACCGCAAGCACGCGCTTTCGCGGCCGCACGCGGACGTTCGTTCGGACTGTGGCGTGGTGTCATTCACATTCGACGATTTTCCTGCCAGCGCACTTCATTCGGGGGGCACGATCCTGGAGGAAGCCGGGTGGCATGGAACGTATTATTCGTGCGCCGGATTGCTTGGATCGGAATCCAGCGTAGGCCGCATTGCGACTTACGATGAGCTGCTGGAATGCCTGTCGCGCGGACACGAGATTGCAAATCACACGCTATCCCACTGCGATTGCAGGGAGGCGAGCGGGCAGCAGATCGTTGCTGAACTCCGCGACAACGAATCCGCTCTCGGCCACCTAACGCGTAATTTTGCCTTTCCCTATGGTGCCGCTAACGTTCGGGAGCAGCGACTTGTTCAACCACTCGTCACTACCGCCCGTTCCGTGCTGCACGGGGTAAATGGCGCGGACACGGACCGGTTGAACTTGCGAGCTAATCCGATCTATTCAAGCAAGGGGATCGCGCCGCTTGTAGAAATGATTCGTGCCGCAGCTGAGAACGGCGGATGGTTGATTCTGTACACGCATGATGTGGTCGTCGATCCTTCGCCCTTCGGCTGCAGCCCGGACGAATTCAGAGCAATCGTTGCTGCGGTTGCGGCTTCCGGGATGGACGTCGCGACTGTCGAGCAGGCGCGGTTGCGCTTTTATCTCGGTGATGCGACTGCCGCCGGCGGCGTATAGATTGAAATCGAGAGCGTGGTCCGCCGTGGACTTCGGCGGTCACTACCGCGAATAGTTTGGGTGTAGGTCTTAAACTGAGCATCAATGGGCGCGCGGCAGCGGGAGGATCAGCACGTTATCGGGTGTACCGATGCTGGCGCGGTAGCACTGCGCAATCAAATGCCATCCCTGCTCGAAGCGCTCGCTCTGCACCAGGCTGCGTAAGGTCAAGATGGCAGTCCACCATCGTGACGCCAGCGCATGATCGAGCGTTTCATGCCGTGTGTGACCAGCGTCTTACACGCCGCCTCGACCACCCCTGAGCCGATCGCTAAGCCCTGCGCCTTGGCAGTCGCGTACTGCATGCGGGCGCGGTCACCGCACCGTCACTGCAATGGGCCTACGAGACCCGCGCAAAGTTGGGTGGATGGATGAATACCAAACGCACGGGCCGCCCTGGCTGGGCAGCCCTGTGGAGCGGTTGGTTCCGACTCCAAGAGCGCTCGCAGCCATCCGCGTAAGCCAACACCTTTTCGATATCCACAACCCATAAAAGATGCGATCAAGAGACAGCCGCATGCGGGGACAGG
>JANLSI010000604.1:0-8179 GCA_031362345.1 Pseudomonadota bacterium | reverse complement strand
ATTATCAAGGGCAGCGAGATCATCGTCGACTTCGCCGGTACGCCGGGTGTGGTCAAGGGTGCGATCAATTCACCCTATGCCAACACCGCGTCGGCGACGCTCTACTCCCTGCAGTTCTTCCTCGCCCCCCATGCGCCGCAGAACCAGGGCATGTTTAATCCCATCACCATCAAACTGCCGGACAACTGCTGGTTGAACGCGAAGTGGCCGGCGCCGACCATCGGCTGTACTACGCTCACCTCTTCCAAAATCACCAGTGCCATCTGGCAGGCCTTGGCCAAGGCCTGTCCGGACAAGATCACCGGCTCGACCAATGCCGAGTGCAACTGGTTCGTGTCTTCGGTGGTGGACGCGGACGGTTCGAGCAACGTGTTCTCCGATCTGCCGGCCGGCGGCTGGGGTGGCACGCCTTTTGGCGACGGCATGAATGTGACGGAAGACGCGCTCGGCAATTGCATGAACATGCCAGCCGAAACCGCCGAACTGTTGTTCCCGATCGCCTATGAAGCGTTCGAGCTGCGTACCGATAGTGGCGGTCCGGGCAAATTCCGTGGCGGGCTGGGCGCGATATTCAAAGTGCGCTATCTGGCCGATGGCGAGCTGTCGATGGAATCGGCGCGCACACTTGAAGGGAGTCCCGGCGTCAATGGCGGTCAGCGCTCCGATGTGCAGCGTCAGATCAAGATTCATACCGATGGCTCGCGCGAAGTGATAGGCGGGCTCGACGGCAAGGGGGGTTGGAAGAGCCCGCTGCTGGCGAGTGTGCCGTTTCACTACGGTGAGACCTTCATGTTCGAGTCGACCGGTGGCGGTGGTTGGGGGAATGCGCTGGAACGCAACGTCGCGACGGTGCTGGACGATGTGCTCGACGAGTACATCTCACTCGGTGCAGCGCGGCACAGCTACGGCGTGGTTATCGATGAGCAGACCATGACCGTCGATGAAGCCGCGACCCAGCAGCTGCGCGCCGAGATGCTCAGCGCGGCGTGAACTTTAGTTTGTCATGAATGAAGAGGCCGCCTTTGCGCGGCCTCTTTAGTTTGTGGGTCCTACTTCAGTCGGACATTGGTTCCAGAGCGCCTATTAGTGGCGCGCCATTGAATGTCCGACTGAAGTCGGACCCACAAGGGCAAGATCAAGTACCTAGTGCTGTTTCGCCTGCGCTGGTGTGATGTTGCGCGCGGCGAACACTTCCTTCACCACGGCGATGCCGTTCAGCGCGGCTGGGAAGCCGGCATACACCGCCATCTGCGTCACGACTTCGACCACCGCTTCCGGCTTACAGCCGGCGTTGAGCGCACCGTTGACATGGGCGGTGAGCTGGCGGGGCGCATTACCGAGGGCGGTCAGCGCGGCGACGGTGGCCAGTTCGCGGGTGCAGAGGTCGAGCTGTGGGCGCGATACGACCTGGCCGTAGGCGAAATCGGTGATCCATTGCGCAAGCTCGGGCGAGGTCTCGGCGACACTCGCCAACACCTGGGCGGTGGTGCCGCCGGTGATCACGTCGAGGGCTTGTTTGCCACGGGCGCGATAGTCAGGGACGCTCGATTTACCGTCGGCGTTGACGCCGGTACTCAAAGCAACAAGCAGCATGGTGGCGAGCACTTTCGTCATGTCGGTTTCCTTTCGCGATGGTTGGCGCGACCGGGGTTGCCTGTCGCGCTGGTGGTTGTAATGTCCGCGCACTGGACGGCTGCGCGGGGTCGCCGTACCTTAGTGACATAGATCGAAAAAATAAACTGTGGCTGGCCTAAACACTGCCGGCCTCAGTACTAAAAGATATGTATCGCTACAAATCCAACGCCATCCGTGTCTCGGTATGGCGGTGGCTGTTCACGCTCGGGGTGCTGCTGCTGTGTGGCAGTGCGCCGGCCGGCGAGCAGGCATCGCTGACTTGGCCTGCGGGCCGGGCCGGGCATACCGACATGAACGGCCGCTTTGCGGTCCTGCTCAACCGTGGCCGCGCGCTTAGTGCCGAGGCCGTGGTGGCCGGGCGCCATGATGGCGAATTCGTCCTTGCTAGCCGCAACAATACCAATCTCGGTTTTACCGACGCCGAGGTTTGGGCGCGCTTCTCTATCCATTACAACGCCGCCGATAGCGCGCCGCCGGTCCTGGTGCTGCCAAAACCGCTGGTTGACCACGTCGACTTCTACGCCGTCGATGCCACGCACAAGATCAGTCATATCCTCACCGGGGACGCCCATCCCTTTGCCACACGGCCCGTAGCCTATCGCGGTTTCGCCTTTGTGCTGGATGTGAAGGCTGGCGAGACCGTCACCTACTACCTGCGCATGCGCAGCGCGACCGGCGCCATTGGTCTGCCGTTGAAGCTGACGGACAGCGCGACTTTTCGTGCCGAGAGCGCGTCGGAGAACTATCTGCGCGGCGCCTATGTCGGTTTCATGGCGGGCCTCGCCTTGTGCGCGCTGGTGCTGTTTGCACTGGTACGCAATGTTGCCTATGCGTATTACTGCCAGTATCTCGTCACCTTCGTGCTGCTGGTGTGCGCGTTGGACGGCTATGCAATGCAGTTTCTGTGGCCCAACGCGCCGCTCGCGGAACAGATACTGCCGGCTGCGCTGCTGGCACTGAGCAATATCACTGGCGTGCTGTTCGCGCGCAGCTTTCTGAACCTGCCGGTGTTTACGCCATTCTGCGAACCGCTCTATGGGCTGGGGGTCCTCGCCAGCGCCGTCGGTATGGCCCTGCACGTGTTTCACCACGGACCCTTGGGCGTGATGGTCATCATGGCCGCCTCGGCCGCGCTGTGTCCGATGGCGCTGTGGGGCTGCCTGCAGGCTTGGCGCGGCGGTGACCGTATCGCCGGCTATCTGTTGTGCGGCTGGTTGGCCTTCATGATAGGGATGAGCTTGACCCTGCTTGATATGGTCGGTGTTCTCGCTTCCTCGTGGTGGACAGCGAATGGTATCTACTTCGGATCGCTCGGCGCATTCATCGCGCTGGCGGTCGGCCTATCGGATCGCTTGTGGAATCAGCAGCGCGCCGGTGAGACGCAGATTGCGGCCGTCAACGCCTCCCTTGCCGCGCTCAAGACCAATCTCGAGGCTATGGTGCAGATTCGCACCCACGAACTCGAAGCGCGCAATCGCGAGTTGTCGGAACTCGCGGTACGCGACAGCCTGACCGGCCTGTATAACCACAGCACCACTATCGAACTGCTTGAGCAGCTGTTGAACCAGAGCCAGCGCTACGGGTTTCCGATCGCAACGGTGATGCTGGACATCGACAACTTCAAACAGCTCAACGATAGCTTCGGCCATCAATTCGGCGATCATGTGCTGGAGGAAGTCTCGCAAACGCTGGCCGAGTCGGTGCGCGGTGCCGACGTAGTCGGACGCTACGGTGGCGAAGAGTTCCTGATCGTGATGCCGCACGCCGACGCGTTGGCGGCACGCGAGTACGGCGAGCGAGTGCTGGCATTGATCCGCGAGATCCGCATCGGCGACAACCATATCAGCGCCAGTATCGGCGTGTCGGTATTCCATCCGCGTGGCCATCGCGCATCAGCGCAGGAGGTGATCCGACGCGCCGACGAGGCTTTATATCGTTCTAAGCGCGAAGGGCGTGATCGTCTGACCGTCGACAGTTTGAGTTTGGTGGGTGCCAAGGACGGTGACCGCCGCTCTGACATGCCGCCCCCGCGCAGTTGAGCGGGCCTCATCGCCATTTGGTCGACCACGCTGCTTGCTATCAAGTGGAGCAGCGACGGCCGGGAGGCAATGAACGGCAAGTCCGGGTATTCTTTGCGCTTGCTCGCAACAGATGATGACCGCCATGACCACTGCCAGTATCGACACCCTCAGCCCACGCCCGGCCACTACGCCCACGACGCTGGCCAGCCATACGCCGGTCAACAACGGGCGCATGGAAATTGCCACGCCGCTCTTCGATCTCATCACCAAGGAAGTCCTGCCCGGTCTGGATCTGGACGCTGCGGCGTTCTGGGCAATGCTCGAAGATCTCATTACCGAACTCGCGCCGAAGAACAATATCCTGCTGTTAAAGCGCTACAAGCTGCAGGCTTCCATTGATACTTGGCATCAGTCCCGTTGCGACGCACCCCACGATCATGCGCAGTACAAAAAATTTCTGGAGAAGATCGGTTATCTGCTACCCGAGGGGGCAGATTTCGCAGTCAATCCGACCCATATCGACGCTGAGATCGCGACTATGGCCGGCCCGCAACTGGTGGTGCCGGTCAAGAACGCGCGCTATGCGCTGAATGCGACCAATGCCCGCTGGGGCTCGCTGTATGACGCTCTCTACGGCTCCGATGTGATCACCGAGACCGACGGCGCGCAGCGCGCCGGCGCTTACAACCCGGTGCGCGGCGCCAAGGTCATCGCCTATGGACGCGCGCTGCTGGACGGGGCCGCGCCCCTGGCCACTGGCTCCCATGCCCACGCCGCCACCTATCGGGTCGCCGGTGCTCAACTTGCAGTGGTGCTTGGCAACGGCGAGACCGTCGGCCTCCAGCACCCCGAACGCTTCGCCGGCTACAACGGTACGGTTGATGCGCCGACTGAGATTCTGCTGCGCAATAACGGCATGCACATCATTATCCAGATCGACGCCGATCATCCGATCGGTCGTACCGATGCCGCCAAGATCAAAGATCTGGTGTTGGAATCGGCGGTTACCACCATTCAGGATTGCGAGGACTCGGTCGCCGCTGCCGATGGCGGCGACAAGGCCGAGGTCTATCGCAACTGGCTCGGTCTTATGAACGGCACGCTCACCGATACCTTCGAGAAGGGCGGCAAGATGGTGACGCGCACGCTCGCGCCCGATCTGCATTTCATCGCTCCGCAAGGTCAAGCGCTCACCCTGCATGGCCGCGCGCTGCTGCTGGTGCGCAACGTCGGGCACCTGATGACCAACGAAGCGGTGCTGGTGAAAGGCGAAGAAGTGCCGGAAGGCATACTCGACGCCGTCATCACCGGCACTATCGCGCTTTACGATCTGCGCGCGCTGGGCGGGCTGCGGAATTCGCGCGCGGGATCGATGTACATCGTCAAACCCAAGATGCACGGGCCGGAGGAAGTGGCGTTCGCCTGTGAAGTGTTCGACCGGGTCGAAGACAAGCTGGGCCTGGCGCGTCACACGCTCAAGATTGGCATCATGGACGAAGAGCGCCGCACCACCGTCAACCTCAAGGAATGCATACGCGCGGCCAAGGATCGCATCATCTTTATCAACACCGGCTTTCTCGATCGCACCGGCGACGAGATCCACACCTCGATGGAAGCGGGCGTGATGGTGCGCAAAGAGGCGATGAAGCAGGAGAAGTGGATCAAGGCCTACGAGAACTGGAATGTCGACATCGGCCTGGCCTGCGGACTGCAGGGTAAGGCCCAGATCGGCAAGGGCATGTGGCCCAAGCCCGATCTCATGAAGGAAATGGTCGAGACCAAGGGTGCCCATCTACAGGCCGGTGCGAGCACCGCCTGGGTACCGTCGCCGACCGCCGCCACCCTGCATGCGATGCACTATCACCGCACTAACGTCTGGCAGGTACAGAACGAATTGAAGATGCGCCCGCGCGCCAGCATTGACGACATCCTCAGCATTCCGTTGCTGGGTGATACGCCGCTTACGCGCGAGCAGGTGCAGGCTGAGCTTGACAACAACTGCCAGGGCATCCTCGGTTATGTGGTGCGCTGGATCGACCTCGGCATCGGCTGCTCCAAGGTGCCGGACATCAACGATGTCGGCCTCATGGAAGACCGCGCCACCTTGCGCATCTCCAGTCAGCACATCGCCAATTGGCTGCGTCATGACTATGTGCGCCGCCGTCATGTGCTGGAGACCTTCAAGCGCATGGCGGTGGTGTCGATCGCCAGAACGCCAAGGAGCCGGATTACAAACCAATGTCCGCCAACTTCGACGAGTCGGTGGCCTTCCAGGCCGCCTGCGAGCTGGTGTTTGGTGGCGTGCATCAGCCCAATGGCTATACCGAGCCGGTGCTGCACCGTCGGCGCCGCGAGCTCAAGGCTGCGGCTCTCGACGGCCGCGCGGGTCGCTAACTTCTTGTCGCGCCCCACGGATGCGGCGGATCGGCCGTGGCGCCATAGATATCGCTCCTCGGTGTCAATAAAACCCTATCGGACTGGATGAAATCGATCTAATCACTTAAGCTTTGGCGTCCAAGCTCCTATACTTAATTGGGATTTTTATGAGTGGTTGCCTGTAGGTCGGGGCAGGGACAATTGCAGAACCACGCGCAACGGTTTTGGGGGTGTATCGGGTTGCGCGGTCAAATTTTCACCTGGCTAACGGGATGCTGTTTGCTGTTCGGGTTCCTCACCTGTGCACTAGCCGCCACCGACGATCCCCACGCGGCGGTCTTCGCCGAGTCTCAATATCCGTCGGCCATGCAATGCGCGAGCTGTCATCCCAAAGTGTTCTGGGAGTGGGCAGTCTCCAATCATGCCTACGCTTCCATATCTCCCATGTTCCACAAGTTCGAGCAAGCTATAAGTGACCTCTCGTCCGGCACCATCGGCACATTCTGTGTGCGCTGTCACCAGCAGATTGCGACGCAGATGGGCGAGGCCCGCGAAAAGCCGCTGTGGGAGCGCGCGTCGATTTCCCGTGAAGGCATTACTTGCGTCACTTGCCACCGCGTCTCGGCGCAGTTCGGCAAGGTCAACGGCGAGCGCCATATCGAGCCCGGCGACATCAACCAACCCATCTATAACAGCGGCAGCGGCAGCAATTTCGGCGAAGTGGTGGGCAAGGCGACCGAGTATGGCGTGTCGACCGCGCCCGGCCAGCCCGGCACCCCTATACATGGTGCGCCGATCAAGTTCGAACAGATTGCCAAGAGCGAATTCTGCGTGTCCTGTCACCAGGTCGCGGTCCATCCCGGTATCAAGCTCGAAGTGGTGTGGGAACAGTACCGGGGCGCACCGGCGGCCAAGGAAGGTATCACTTGCCAGCAGTGTCATATGGGCAAGTCGCCGGGCGAGGCCGATGGTTACGACAGCTGGCCGATCGCGCTCATCAACGGCCAGACGGTCGGCGATCCGCAGCAGAAACATTCCAATCACATGATGTTCGGGCCCGGCTATCCGATTGCTCACCCGGGCATCTTCCCATTCAATCCACGCGCGCAGCGCTGGTCCATCAAGGACTGGCTGAAGTTCGACTATCGCGCGCCGTGGGGCGACCCGGTCTGGGAAGACAAGGTCGAGAAGGGCTTGGAGAAAGCCGCGTTCCCCGCCGAGTGGAGCGCGCGCGCCGATCGCGAGGAAGCGCGCTATGTGATCTCGTTGAACGAGAAACTGCTGAACGACAAGAAGCGTTCGCGGGTGGAGATTATGGAGAACTCCATGAAGATCGACGGGCCGTTCTTCGATAGCAACATCAAGAGCGGCGCCAAGCTCAAGCTGCACTACACGGTCACCAACGTCGACCGCGGCCATAACCTGCCGTCGGGTTCGCTGGGTGCGCAGCCGGAGCTGTGGTTCAACGTCGCGGTGATCGATCCGGCGGGTCAGCGCGTGTGGGAGTCGGGTTATGTCGACGGCAATGGCGACATGGCCGACATCCATTCTCTCGAAGTGGCGTCCGGCAAAGTGCCTTTCGACAAACAGCTGTTCAATCTGCAAACCAAGTTTCTGACCACCAACGTCAAGGGCACCGATCGCGAGATGTATCTGCCGATCAATTTTGATTTCGATCAGCTGCCGCATATCCGCCCGCCGGGGGTGCCGACCACGGTGCTCAATCATCCACCCTTTATCCGCATGGAAGGCCGCAGCCTGCCGCCGCTGGCCGCGCGTGATGTGCACTACACCATTCCGGCCTCGGCCTTGCGCAAACCCGGCGTGTACAAGATTCAGTCGCGCATGCGCAGCCGCGCTGAGCCCATCTATTTCATGAAGTTCGTCGGCGCGACCAGCGATATGGAGCAATCGATCAATGAATGGATGATCGACCTCCACCCGCAAGCGGCGGAGTTCGAAGTCCAATGAGCGTACGCCGCAGGCTTGCAAGCTCACCGCGTGTCGGTCTGCTGGCTATGGCACTTACGGCCTGCATGATAGGCAGTCTGGCGCAAGCTGAGTTACCGCGTCGCACGCCAGCATCGGGCAAGACCACACTGACTAGCGTCGCCGAACCCGCCGATGGCAAGACCCACGGCGCCCAT
>JANLSI010000576.1:0-4140 GCA_031362345.1 Pseudomonadota bacterium | reverse complement strand
CGCTCGCGCGCGACGCGTCGGTCGAACTCACGGTCGCTTACGCCGGCGTGCCGAAGAAAGGCCTGTGGTTCACAGGCGCGGCCGGATAGGTATTCAAAGGCACGACACCGTTACCCGGCTGTTGGCTATCGCGCAGCGGTTGGGCATTGGCCAGCCAGTCTTCCTTGCGATCGGCGTTGGCGCCGTAGCCGATCAACATCTTGAAATCCGGGTCAGTCGATTGAGGATAACCATCCGCTGCGATGACGTAAGTCGGAAAGCGCGCCGCATCGTAGGTACCGACCACCCCACCGCGCGGTCCGCCAACAGCGGTGCCCAGACCGGAGGTCGAGCGGGTAAGCAAATCTGCGTTGGTGACGCGCGATGCGCCTATCACCGCCGCGCCACCGTTCTCGTGATCGGCGGTAACGATGACCAAGGTGTCGGGATGCGTGGACGCATACTGTTTAACCTTGTCGATCGCGCGATCGAATTCGATGGTATCGACCATCATGCGATCGGCGTCCATATTGTGTGACTGCTTGTCGATCGATGCGCCTTCGACCATCAGCACGAAGCCATTCGGGCTGTTGGCATCGAGCACCTGTAGCGCCTTATCGGTCATTTCCTCCAGCATCGGCTGGTTCGGAAAGCCGTAGTCGTCGACCACGGTCGAAGTCCCACGGCGCTTGCCAATCTTGTCCAGCGCCACGTTCATGTTGGACAGCGCAAACAGGCCGAGCAGCGGCTTGCCGTTGGGGGCCGCGCTCATAGCCGCGAGATCCGGCGCGTAGCTCCAGCCCGCTGCGGTGAAATCGCCGACCAGGTTGCGTGCGGCGTCGTTGCTCACGCCGGCGTTTGCTCCCCAGCCGTTGGTGATATCCGCGCTCAAACTGTAATCGCTGCTGGCACTGCGCGCCGAACCGTTGAAGTTGGCCGTCCCGCCGGCGCTACCACAACCTGGGTTGGCGCCCGTGCAGGCGTTGGGGTTCGGCAGGAACCATTTGCGGCCGCCGCCCATGAGCACGGTCAAACCGGTCATGCCGCGATCGTCGAAATACTGATCGACAATGCCGGTGCCGTTGCCACGCGCCTGGGTATGCACGGCGTTGGCCGCAGGGGTTGCGTCAAACACATCCGAGGTGGTGACCAGACCGAGCTTCTTGCCCTGGGTGCGGGCCAGGTACTCGGACAAATACTCAACGCGCGGATTGTCGAATGCGGCGCTGGTGTCATCGGGCCACACGCCTTCCTGATTGTTGGCCGCCTTGTTGCCATTGACATAGTTGGCCATGCCCGGCGCCGAGTCCGTGACGATGGAATTCAAAGAGAACGTCATAACCTGCGCGGTATAGGGGAAGGTGTCCATGGCGAGCCGGCCACGGGCTTTCCCTTGGGCCACGCCCTTCAACATGATGCGCGCGGCCGTGCGGTGCCCAGCGCCCATGCCATCGCCGAGCATGATGACGATGTTCTTCGCCTTCTTGCCGACAGTGTTAATCGCGACCACTTCGAAATTGCCGGTCGCGGTGCTGGACGTGCCGTCACTCTGGGTCGCGATGGCCGTCAGCGTATGCACGCCGGGGACGGTGTTTGCGTAAGCGCGCAGCGACGCAACGACGGCGTTCGGCGCGAGGCCGGCGACCAGTCCACTGGCGATCATCGCCGTGGTGCCGAGCGGCACGCCAGGCAGCACGGTCGCGATCGAAATACCATCCACCTTGAACTCGACGCTGCTCACCGTGGCGCCGGCATTCGGCTGCACAGTAGTCTGCAGATCGAAGCGCTGACCGGGCACGAATCGCGCGATCATCGGCGTTGTTTCGCTGCCGGCAGTGGCGAACAACTGACTGGGAGGCGTCAAGCGCGAGATGGTCGGCGCGGCCTGCGCCTGCGCGACAAACACACTGGCGATGGCCAAGCTGAGCATGGCAGCGCGATGGGCAAAAAGGATGGTCATGAATTCCTCCGTTGGATTTAATAGTTGTGTTCAGTGGCTGGCGCTGTGAATCAGGACTGCGGCTGAGCGCGGGCTGCCGGTGAGGGAGCCGCAGTTTGCTCGCGCGGCACGGGGGCTAGCCGCAGTCGGGTATAGGACATGCGCTGATTGCTTTCAGGTTGCGCACCCAGTTCGAGTGTGCCGGTCAAGACCCAGGGTCCGGCGCGATAAGGGATCACGCGCTGCTGCTCGTGCGCTGGCAGGTGCACGAATACGGTAGTGGCGGGCAGATCGTCGGCCGGGCCATCGGCGACTTCGGCGAGCTGTACCGGCCTCGGCGTGAGCATGAATACGCCCGATGCCGGCTCCTCCTCATGGACCATGTAACCGACCAGTCGCACGCGCTTGGCGCGCAGCGCGAGCAACTTGCTGGTCGGCTCCAATCCCAGCGGCCCGACCGGCATCACATAGAAGTCGCTGAAGGCGAGGTCTTGCACGCCAGCCGGCGGTGCGGCGTTCTCGCTACCGCCATGTGCGAGACTCGACAATGACAACATGCTCAAGGTGCAGAGCATTGCTGCGGAGAGGAACGTGGGGCGCATGCAGTTTGGGATCCTAGTGGTGAGAAGCGGGTGCTAGCTTAGGGCGTGTTTATGAATATGCGATTGCCGCCGCATGACAGTCCCACGTAACTGTGCTCGATAGGCATCGCAGTCCGCGTCTCTTAACGAACTACCCATGCCTTCGCCCAACAACGTTCACAGCGACAGGAATCCTCGCCCCATGACACATCTGATTATCTGGTTAGCAACGGGTCTGGTGGTGGGCTGGCTCGCTCGAATTCTCATGCAGAGCCATCGTGACTATGGTGCGTTCGGCGATCTGATTACCGGCTGCCTGGGTGCCGTGCTTGGCGGATGGATGACGCGCAAGTTCGGCGTCCTCACGCCCGATAACCTGATCGGACACGCATTCATCGCGATCACCGGCGCGGTTGCGCTGCTTGCGGCCATTCGCGCGCTGCGTCGACTGTTGCCCGCAATGACGTCGACGCCTGAGGACAACTTGGCGGCACACCGCGCGAATCTGCAGGGCCAGGTTCGTCATTCAGCGGATTTTGTGCGCAGCTTGGTGGCACGGTTTTCGGAGCGCGGCCTGACCATCGCCGATCCAAATCAGACATTTGATACTCAGCTGACGTTCGGCGAACGGGTCGCCGACAAGGTCGCGTCCTTTGGCGGCAGCTGGACGTTTATCGGCCTGTTCTTCATTGCGATGATCGTTTGGATGGCGATCAACGAGGAACTTCCAACGCCGCTCGACCCCTTCCCTTTCATTTTGTTGAATCTAATCTTGTCATGCCTGGCAGCCATACAGGCACCGGTGATCATGATGAGTCAGAACCGCCAATCCGTAAGGGATCGCCTCGACGCCCGCACTGACTATGAGGTCAACCTACGTGCAGAAATAGAAATTATGGCTTTGCATGCCAAGCTTGATGCCGTACGCAATGAAGAGCTGGCGCAGCTGGCGAAACGCCTGGAAGCCCTCGCCGCGCATCTCGTTCGTATCGAATCGCAGCTGCCCGACGCAAACCCAGCGAAGGCAGGTTCGCCATGACCAGCAGACTACGCACTCACCCCTGACCGGAGCCCCTATGAAGACCATCCCCACCGCACTCATCGCGCCGTTGTTCAACCCCGCAACCTTCGCCGAGCGTGGCAAGGCCGATAGCTTGCTCGCTGAAGTGCGGCGCGACTACCCACTGGCGCGAGCCGAAGTGCCCGGTTACGACCCGCACTGGATAGTCAGCCGTCACGCCGATATTCAAGAGATCTCGCGGCAGAACGATTTGTTTCATAACGCCGACCGTTCAGCGACGGTCATCCCGCAGATGGGCGAGGCGCTGGTGCAACAGTTCACCGGTGGCGACTTCAACCTGTTCCGCTCGCTGGTACAACCCGGAGGTCGTCGCGCGGTTCGCGGCGCCGTCGCGCAATCCATTCAGAAAAATGGCCGTCGAACTCATCGAATACGATCTTCCAAGTGCGCGGTTGTTGCTCGGGATGGGCGGCATCGGTGCCGGGCCGGCATAGCTCAGGATCGGCCCAACTGCACAACCACTGGGTGAGTTCGAGCACACGTGGGTGATCCTTGCGCGGGTAGCGTCGCCGTGCTTGAGGTTCGATGCAGCCCGGCGGGGACAGTCTGTCCCCGCCGTG
>JANLSI010000557.1:0-13474 GCA_031362345.1 Pseudomonadota bacterium | reverse complement strand
GTACTTGGCCTTGCCCGACAGCAGGTCGTCGAGCATTTCCTCGCGCGCCACACCCAGAGTCTCGGCGGCGCTGTAGAGATATAGCCCGTGACCTGCCTCGTCCTGCACCTTGGCGAGCAGGATGGCCTTGCGACGCAGGCTCGGTGCGCGGCCGATCCAATTGCCTTCGGGCAACTGACCGACCACTTCGGAATGGGCGTGCTGCGAGATTTGACGCACGAGATTCAGGCGGTATTTGTCGGGCATCCAGTCGCGCGGTTCGATTTTTTCTTCCGCGTCGATAATTCGCTCGAAGCGGGCCAGTGCGTCTTGCATGGAGGGATCGGTCATGGCACTGGCGCCTCGCGGTGGAGATGGGGTCGATGGCCTGGGAGCGGCCTTCGCAGGGGTTAAAGTATTACAACATGAATGGATGTGTCCATATTTTTGTATTACTTAAAACTAGCCCTGGCGCTTCGGCACCAATGCACGGCCTGATCTAGAATCGCCCCAAACACCGGCTTGCGTGCGCGAACCGCTATCGGCGAGGCGCGCCTGTACTGTATACCCCGCTATGGCAGACCAATGTCGCCATAGGCGAGGCCGAATGGCCGTCCCTGCGCCGCGCGATGCTGGCGCTCAAGCGCCACGCTTGTGGCCGAAATAAAAGGACGTTGATCGCACCAATTTTCGGCGGCTGACAAAGCGACGACGACCTCTACAAACTGACTGTCAAGGACGGGAGATTAAAAGATCAACTGGCATGCGCGTGCGGCGGTCGGCTCAATCATCGGCGCGCTGGCAGTCGTCGCATCGGTTCGATATCTGGCATACCAAGTGACGCTGAACACTCGTCATTCCCGAGCATTGACTCAGGCGGGACCTCCGGCAACGGTCGGCTTCAATAGGGAAGGAGCTTTCGCATGATCCAGCGCCTGCTCACACCTGGTTTCCGTGGCCTTTTGCTAGCGTTCGCGCTGCTGCTCGGACTAAGTTTCGCCGCAGTGTGGCAATTGCCCGACTTGAAACTTGATCGCAGCGATGAGCGCTTGATCTCTTCGGACGATCCTGGTTGGGACGCCCTGCGTCAGCAGCAAAAGTACTTTGGCAATGAGCAATCGGTGTTGGTCTATCTACGGGCCCGTGACCTGTGGACAACACCGCGTCTGCTGGCGATCCAAAAGGCTGGCTTCGCGATGCAGGACACCCCGGGCATTACCTCGGTGAAGAGCCTGCTTTCGGCAACCAACATCCGCGATAAGGGCCACTACGTGGATGCAGGACCGCTGGTCGACGTTGTGCCCAAAACTGCCAAAGAGCTCGCGGTGCTGCGCGACGATGCGCTGTATAGCCCGATCATTCGCGGCAATTTTCTCTCGGACGATGGCCAAGCAACAGCAATTACCATCGCTTACTCGCCGGACAGGTCTAATCCAGAGTATGAGCTTGAGATGTATCGCACCATCGAGCATCTGGTGGAGCCATTGCGTGAGCATTTCGACAGCGTTTTTCAGCTCGGGTGGCCGCGCCTCAACCATGAGATCGATCGCGGCCTAAGAGACGACATGGCGCGTATCGTGCCGATTGCGGCCGCGATTCTAGTCGTGATAACGACGATATTTCTGCGCGCGCCGCAAGTGATCCCGATCCCGTTGATTACGGCCGCGATCACCACACTATGGACCTTCGGTTTCATGGCTGCTGTCGGCATCCCTGTCACCATGCTGACCGCGATCCTGCCGGCGCTCATCATTGTCGTCGGTTCAGTCGAGGACGTGCACCTGATCGCAAGCTATCTCGACGGCATCGAACCTTTCCATGCCGATCTGCGCCGCCATGCAATTGCGCATATGGCTCATCACGTCGGCACGGCGATCTTGATTACGTCGGCCTTGAATATTCTCGGCTTTGCCTCGAATATCATGACGAATATTCCACTTATCCGGGAATTTTCGCTGGCCGCGACTTTCGCCATGGGCGCGAATCTAGTCGTGACGCTCCTTGCGATGCCACTGCTGCTGCACGTACTCGGTCCGCGACGCAACCGCCTACGTGCTGCGGGTGGAATGCCGGCGGGCTTCGTCGGCATGGTCGTGCGAACCGTCGAATCTCTGAGCGCGCATCACGCGAAGGCCGTCGTGGCCGCAGTGATTGCCGTTGTGCTGCTACTGGGAGCGCAGATCGGGCAGATCAAGGTCAACAACGATCCGATGGCCTATTTCCACCCTCAGCACGCTTTCGTGCAGGACGCGAAGCGCGTGCATAACGACCTCGCCGGCCTGCAGACGTTCAGTGTCATCTTGCGTGCATCGCGAGCGGGTTGGTTCAAGACGGTTGAAGGGCTGCGCACTATTTCCGACGTTCAAACCCTACTCAATGGCCAGGGCCTTTACGATAAAACCACTTCACTGGCCGATCTGATGTCACTCATGCATCAGGAAATGCACAAGGGCGACAAGGCCTACCATGTCGTGCCGTCCAGGCAGGACGATTTCGATCTTTACGTGTCGGACATGCCGCGCAGTGAAATAGCAAACTTCGTCACCGAGGATTTTTCGACCGCCCAAATTACGGTAAGGCACAACGTTGCCGATTCGATACAGCTGAACGCTGCCATCGATCATTTGCAGGCGGTGTTACCGGCGGTCGTCGGTGAACGTGCGACTTTCGCCTTCGCCGGCAAGAATCTGATGGCGAACCGCGCGGCCGAATCGCTCATTGACGGACAACTACAGTCCTTGGCTTTGATCCTGACCGTCATCTTTGCCTTATTCAGCGTTCTCTACACGTCTTGGCTCGCAGGGCTGCTCGCGTTGGTGCCCAATCTTCTGCCCATCGTACTCAACTTCGGCGTTATGGCTTGGCTCGGAGTGCCGCTCAACCCCGGCACGGCTATGGTCGCCGCGATCGCCATCGGCCTCGCGGTGGACGACACCATTCACCTCATGACGCGCTTCGGGGCGGAATCGCGCCGGCTGGTGGACGAGAATGCGGCAGTTCGCGCGACTATTCGTGGCGAGGCCGTGCCGGTACTCACGACTGCGGTGGCACTCGCGCTTGGCTTCGCGGTATTTGGCCTTTCCAACTTTCAGATCGTCGCGCAGTTCGGACTATTGGCGGCCGGCACCATGGTCTACGCGGCGGTGTCCGATCTGCTGCTGATGCCGATCTTGCTCAAGCACCTGCGGCTCGCAACGCTGTGGGACATTATCGCGCTGGAGGTTGACCACGCCGTGATCGAACGTTGCCCGTTGTTCGCCGGCATGACGGAGTACCAGTCAAAAAAACTCATCCTGCTGTCAGACAGTGTCGAGTTTCAACCAGGACAGACGCTTATGCGGCAAGGCGAACTATCCTCCGGCATGTTTGTGGTGTTGAAGGGCCGGGTCGAAATCCTGATCGAGAAAGACGGACAGCCTCTCAAGATAGACGACGGTAGGCCGGGAGACATTTTCGGCGAGGTCGGCTTCGCAGGAACTCACGTCGCGCGTACCGCAACGGTTCGTACGGTCAGTGCTGTCGCCGCCGTACGAATTGAGTCCGATCGGGTTCAGAAGGGACTGCGCTTCTATCCACGTATCGCGACGCGACTGTACCGAAACATAAGCGCGATACTGGGGTCGCGCTTGCTCGATTCGCACCAACGATTGCTGCGGGTCAGCGCGGACTCATCGCAGGCTGGACGCAACTCAAGCCATCCTGCCGGCGACTAAACGCCTAGGAACAGGCTAGTGGAAGTCGGGGGTAACTCTGATAAGCCCGACGACGATGATTTGAGCATTGGCATCGATGGCCGCCCTACTCTGCGTTCCTAGGAGGTAGCCGTTCATCGGACCTGACAAGGACAACTCAATGGCCACGTCGATAGTGAGATAGGGACCGCGTTGTTGAAATAGAATGGCCGTATGAGATGCGCAAGCTGCCAGCATGAAAACGAAGCGGCCGCCCTGTTCTGCCAAGAATGCGGAGCCAAGCTTAGTCTCACGTGCACCCACTGTGGAACCGAGCTAAAGCCGACGGCAAAATTCTGCCTGAAATGCGGAGCACATGCCGTAGTGACGGCATCGGGCGTTTCATCTCCATCCCACCGCGTTAGCGGCGACACGCCGCAACGAGCAGACCAGAACCTGCAGGTTCGCTCGACACCCGATGCCGAGCGTCGACAACTCACGGTGATGTTCGTTGATCTGGTCGGCTCGACGGCGTTGTCCAGCCACCTCGATCCAGAAGACCTGCGCGATCTGGTGCGCGATTATCAGAACGCGGTGTCCGACGAGATCTTGCGCTTCGAGGGCTCCGTTGCGCAGTTCCTCGGTGATGGCGTGCTCGCTTACTTTGGCTGGCCTCGTGCGCATGAGGACGATGCCGAGCGTGCAGTGCGCGCGGGCCTGGCCGTCACGGCGGCAAGCTCACGGCTGAAGGCGCCGCCGGGGCGGATACTGCAAACGCGCATCGGCATCGCGACGGGCGTGGTCGTGGTCGGCGACCTCATCGCCGAAGGCTCCGGACAGCGCCATGCCGTCGTCGGCGAGACCCCCAATTTCGCGGCGCGTTTACAAGGGATTGCAGAACCAGGGTCCGTGGTGATCGCCGATTCGACCCGGCACCTCGCCGGCGATCTGTTCTTGCTGCGCGATCTCGGACCCCAGATCTTCAAAGGTATCAGCGAGCCGGGGCCGGTTTTTGCGGTGCTTGCAGAGCGCGCGCTCGAGAGCCGGTTCGCGGCCCGGCATGCGCTCGACGTGCCAAGCATGGTCGGCCGCAAACAGGAACTGGCCGTGCTGCTCGAACGATGGCGGCAGGTCAAGGCCGGCGCAGGCCAAGTCGTGCTGCTCAGTGGTGAAGCCGGGATCGGCAAGTCGCGCATCGCGGAAGCCGTGATCGACGCAGCGCGCGCTGCGCCGCACTTCCTGCTGCGCTATCAGTGTTCGCCCTACCACGTAGGCTCCGCGCTCTATCCGGTGACCCAGCAGCTCGCTCACGCGGCGGGCTTCACCGACGACGACAGCACCGATCGCCGGCTGCAGCGGATCGAGGCGCTGCTGGCCACCGCCAGCGACGATTGGCACAGTTCCGCATCCCTGATAGCCGCACTGATGGGCATCGACGGCCTGTCGCGCTACGGTGCAAATACGTTGCCGCCGCCGCAGCGACGCAGCCGCACGCTCGCGGCGCTCATTGACCAACTCACTGGCTTAGCCAAGCGCAAGCCGGTGCTGTGGTTGGTCGAAGACGCGCACTGGATAGACCCGAGCACGCTGGAGCTGATCGAACTCGCGTTGGATCGCGCGCAGGGCGCGCGCGTGCTGGTGCTCATCACCTCACGCCCTACTTTCATCGCGACGTTCGGCAGTCATCCGGTTGTGACTCGCCTGGTGCTGAACCCGCTCGGACGCGCCGCGACGCGGTCGATAGTCTCGCGCATTACCCGAGGCAAGCGCCTGCCCAGGACCTTACTCGAACAAATTATCGCGGACACGGACGGCGTGCCGCTGTTCGTCGAGGAGGTGACCAAGACCGTCATCGGAGCGGGCGTATTACGCGAAGAAGCTGACGCCTACCATCTCGAAGGGCCCTTAAGCGCGCTGGCGATCCCAACCACCTTGCATGACTCGCTGATGGCGCGGCTCGACCGGGTGCAGCCAGCGAAGGAGATCGCGCAGACGGCGGCGGTGATCGGGCGCAGCTTCAACCACCGCACCATCGCCGCACTCTGCACCTTAGCGGAGGGGGAGCTTGACGCGGCCATGCGACAACTCGTCGACGACGAACTGATATTTCGCCGCGGGATGCCGCCGGCGGCCACGTATCTGTTTAAACACGCCCTGGTTCGCGATGCCGCCTACGAAAGCCTGCTGAAAACCAGGCGTATTGCGTTACATGCGCGGCTGGTGGACGTGCTGGAAGCCGAGGGCCACGCAGCGCCCGAATTGAAAGCCCAACATGCCGAGGCCGCCGGTCTCACCGAACGGGCGCTGGGCTACTGGGAGCAGGCCGGTACGCTGGCGCTGGCGCGACCCGCCTATCAGGAAGCGCTCTCCCACTTGGAGAAAGCCATTCGGCTGTGCCGCGCGATGGGCAAAGACCTCCGATGGAAAAGACGCGAACTGGGTTTGCATGTGCAGCGCGGACAGGCCTTGATCGCCAATCAGGGCTACTCCGCCCCCGCAACGCTGGATGCATTCGAGAGCGCCTTGGCGCTCGCTGCCGAGATCGGCGACATAACCCTCGAACTCCCCGCCGCCTACGGCCATTTGGCGTTCACCTATGTCAGCGGCAGGTCGACGGTCGCTGCCGCAGAACGTTTTGCCGCGCTCGCAGCCCGGCAGAGCGACAGCGGGCCACGTCTGGTGGCGGACCGCCTCGTCGGCCAGGCGCGGTTCCACGAGGGTCGCTTGCACGACGCAGTGGCTTTGTACCGAACCGCGATCGCGGGGTACGACCCGCTAGAACACCGTGACCTCCTGCATCGTTATGGACAGGATAACCGGGTCGCGGCGGGTTGTTATCTCTCTTTCGCGCTCTGGATGCTGGGGTTTCCCGAGCAAGGGGCTAGTGTGGCCGAGGAAGCTCTTGAGCGGGCAAGAGGGCTGGCTCATCCGACATCGACGGCTTACGCACTGTTCATGGGCGTCGTGATCACGAATATCTGCCTGCGCCGGCCGGAGCGGGTCGAGCATGCTGCGCGCGAGTCGTTACGCCTTACGCAAGAGTGGTCGCTCCCGCTCTTTCACGGTTATGCGCAGATCCACCACGGGTGGGCACTGTCTGAGCTGGGCAGCGCGACCGGCTGCGACGAGATCGAAGACGGTCTGCGCGAGAAACATCAGGCCGGAGCACGGCGATTTGAGCAATTTGATCAAAGCCTCGCTGCCGACGCTTATTCGCGCGCAGGACGGCACAACGAAGCGTTGACGAGCATCAGCACGGCCTTCGAGTCCTTGGCGCTCGGCGGCGACAAGGCTTTCACCGCCGATCTACATCGCAAGCGGGCGCTGTTGCTGCTGCACGCCGATCGGAGCGCGCACGATGCAGCCGAAGCCGACCTGCAGCGCGCGCTCGTCATCGCGCGCCAGCAGAGTGCACTGTCGCTCGAGTTGCGCGCGGCGCGTGACCTTGCCCGCTTGTGGTCCGAACGGGGCGAAAGACAGCAGGCAACTGACCTGTTAGCCCCCCTCTACGCGGCGTTTACCGAGGGCTTCCACACGCCCGACCTGCAGGAGTCCAAAGCGCTGCTCGCCGAGTTGACGAACTGAAGGCTTGCACCGCCTTTACAACGTGGCCAGCAGAGGGTGGATCTCGTCCGCCGCCGCAGTCAATTCCAGTTGGGTGAAGGTTACCGCAGCGGCCGCCAGTTCCCTCTGCGCGGACGCGCGTTCGCCCAGCGCGAGCAGCGCCCGGCCGCAGCCGGCACGGGCGTGCGCGGCGCGCAGGCGTGAATCGATCGCGATGTGTTCGGCCTGCGCCTGGCGAAACATCGCCGCAGCCTGGGTCGGATCGCCGTCCAGCAGTGCGATCTCAGCCAGCACCTGCAACGCACCGGCGGCGACGTAAGGGAAACCGATGTTTTGCGCATGCTCGCGTATGGCCCGTGCTTCGGCGCCCGCCTGCGCATGCTGCCCGGCCCGCAGCCGCGCCTCGCTCAACGCCAGCCCGATCAAGATCGAGCCCGACACGTGGCCGGCATCGCGGGCCAGCCCGACCGCGTAGTCGAGAATACCCAGCGCTTCCGCGTCCTGACCGCCGGCGCAGCGCGCAATCGCGGTGTAGGCCAGCGCCCAGCCGCGAAAATAATCCGTTGGCGCTACCGCGATCGCGGTCTGGCCGGCGGCGATCGCCGCCGCCGTGTCACCGCTTTCGTACAGTGCATCGGCGAGAAACGCGCCACCGAACGCCGCCAGGCCGTCATCGCCGGCAATGACGCCGACGTCACGCGCCTGTTCGCTATGGGCAATGGCCGCGCGCCAGCGGCCGCGAAACTTCTGACACTGCATCAGGCCGACGTGGGCAAACGTGGTCAGCATAGGCACGGGCGCTTGCGCCAGAAATGCCAGCGCCTGCTGGCCGGCCGCCTCGCCGCGCGCGCAATCGCCGACATCAGCCCAGGTCCAGCACGCCATCAGGGCGGCATGCGCGGCGTTGACTGCATCACCCGCGGCCGCGCACAGCGGAATGGCGCGTTCGAACGCCGCGATCGCTTCCACATAGCGCGCCTGCACCCACAGGCGATGGCCGTACTGCGCATAAAATGCGCCGCTCAGCGCCGGCAGGTTCATGGCCTCGACTGCCGGCACATAGCGCTCGATCAAAGCGGCATATTCGATATGCCGGTGTAGGAAATGAAAGACGGGGAAACATTGCAGCAGGTATACCACCGCGCGCGCAGTCGCTGCCGGCGCCGTCGGCTCGGCTTCGAACAAGCGCAGCGCATCGGCGAAGAAATGGTAGGCCGCGTCCAGTGTGTGCTTGCGAATGGCCTTGGCCGTGGCCGTTTCGAGATACGGCAATGCGGTCTGCGGCGTCCGGCTGGCCAGCAGATGGTGGGCGATTTCCTCGCAGCTCTGTTCCGGGTCGAGCGCAAGATATTGCAAACGAGCAGCGACGGCCCCATGCAATTCCCGGCGTTCAGCCGACAGCATGGTCTGATACACCACTTCCTGGGTTAGCGCATGGACGAACTGGCAACTGCGCGCCGCCGGCAACGGCGTGACGAAACCGAGCGCGGTCAAATGATCGAGACGCGTACGCTCCCCGTCCGGCGTTGCCGCCACTTCCTCCAACAGATCGAGCGAAAACTGGCGACCGATGACGGCGGCGATGCGCAGGCGCCGTCGGTCTTCGCTGTCCAGGCGGTCGACCCGCGCGCCCAGCACATCGAACACATCGCCCGGAACGTCGTCGTCGCCTTCGGCTGCGGCGCGCACCAGCTCTTCGAGGAAGAACGGGTTGCCTTCGGCGCGCGCCAGCACCTGTTGCTGCTGCAGTTCACTGAGCGCTGCGGCCTGCGGCAATGCGCGCAGTAAAGCCAGGCTGTCGTCGCTGGTCAGCGGTGCCAGTTGCAGGCGCGCCCGCCGGCTGGCCGCCGACCATGGCGGTGCCGAGCCCGGACGGAAAGTCACGATCATGAGACACGGCACAGCGCTGATGACATTGGCGACCGCCGCCAGGAATTCCTGGGTGCTGGCATCGACCCAGTGCAGGTCTTCGATGATCAACACCAACGGCGCCACCTGCGCGCTGCCCAGCACCCGCCGCACCAGCGCGTCCACCGTACGCCCGCGGACCGTCGCCGGGTCCATGTCGTGTACTGCTGCCTGTGCTTGCGCGACACCGATCAGCGCCGCCAGGTAATCGATCGCCGTCGCTGCCATGCGATTGTCTGCCGGCTGCGCTGGCGTGCGCCCATCGTCGCTGCCCGTTGCCGTCATGCCGAGCAGGCCGCGCGCCAGTTCGATGATCGGCAGGTTCGGGCGTTGCTTGCCGTAGGTGATGCATTGGCCGTCCACGCAGCGCACGGCGTGGGGTAATGCGGTGCGGAATTCAAGCATCAGGCGTGACTTGCCGGCACCGGGCTCGCCTTCGACTTCGATCACGCCACCCTGGCCGGCTTGCGCACGGGCGACTGCGCCGAGCAATTGTTCGAGTTCAGCGGCGCGGCCGACAAATGGCGCGCGGCGCTGGGCTGCGCGACTGGTGTGCGCGCTCGCTCGCAACAACTGATAGCGCGCCAGTGGCAGGTCCAGGCCCTTGACCATGACCGCGACCAGCGGCGCCACAGTCAGGGCGCCGTGCGCAAGTTCCACCGTGCTCGCACCGCATAGGATCTCGCCCGGTTGCGCCAGGCCCTGCAGGCGCGCGGCCAGATGGGTGGTATCGCCACTGGCGGTGTAGTCCATGCGCAGATCGTCGCCAATGGCGCCGACCACGACCTGGCCGCTGTTGATCCCCATGCGCACCTGCACGCGCGACCAGCTGCTGCCGGCGGCGGCCGTGCGCATCCGATCCAGCGCGTCGCCGATCGCGATCGCGGCCAGCCCGGCGCGCGCCGCGTGGTCTTCAGAAGCGAGCGGCGCGCCGAATATCGCCATGAAACCATCACCGAGAAATTGATTGACCGTGCCTTCGAAGCGGTGCACCTCGGCCAGTGCCAGCGCGAAGAATTCGGACAGCAGATCGTGCATCGCCTCCGCCCCTAGCTCGCGCGCCAGCACGGTCGAATCGACCATGTCGCAGAACAGCACCGTGACCTGCTTCTTCTCGCCGCGCAGACTGTCGCGATCGGCAAGGATGCGCTCGGCCAGATGGCGCGGCGTATAGCTGGCCGGCGTGCGCCCCAGTTCGGCGCCGCTCGGCGCCCCATCCGCGCCCGGCAGCGCGTGACCGCAATCCGTGCAGAAGCGCTGCGCCGCCTCCACCGCTTGGGCGCAAACCGGGCAGCGTGCCGTCAGGCGTGTGCCGCACTGGGCGCAGAAGCGAGCGCCTGTCGGGTTTGTAAACTGGCAGGTCGGGCAATTCATGACTACTCCATCTGCCGCTCGTCCGTGACGCGAAGGTTTGCGCCGCCGCGTGGTCACGACTGTACCACGGGGGCCTTGCTGCAACCGGGGCATGCTCCGACTCGCCAGCCGGGCCTCAATGGGCTAAGCTGCGCGCCGCAGCGGCACAGTGTCGCTGGTGTCCAGCCCTTCCGTTCCTACGCAGCGACTCGACACAAATGCTCGCCGGCAGCACGTGCCGGCTTTAGTAGCAAGGCATAAATCATTGACGACTTTTTCTTCACTCGGCTTGGCCGAGACTCTTCTGCGCGCCGTTGCGGCGCAAGGCTATACCATCCCCACGCCGATCCAGGTGCAGGGCATACCGGCGGTCCTTTCCGGCCGCGATGTGATGGCGGCAGCTCAGACCGGCACCGGCAAGACCGCAGCGTTTGCGCTGCCGCTGTTGCAACGCTTGGCCGCCGACACCACTTCCCAGCGCCGCACGCCGCGCGCCTTAATCCTGACCCCGACCCGCGAACTGGCGGCACAGATCCAGGAATGCTTCGTCCAGTACGGCGCCAATCTGAAAATCAAGAGCGCGGTGGTTTTCGGCGGTGTCGGCATCAATCCCCAGATCGACCTGCTTCGCCGTGGCGTCGACATCCTGGTCGCCACGCCAGGCCGCCTGCTCGACCTCTATGGTCAGGGCGAGGTCAATTTCTCCAAAATCGAAGTGCTGATCCTCGACGAAGCCGATCGCATGCTCGACATGGGCTTCATCCATGACATCCGCAAGATCCTGAAGGTCCTGCCGGTTAAGCGTCAGAATTTGCTGTTCTCAGCAACGTTCTGCGACGAGATCCGCCAGCTCGCCAAGGGCCTGCTGGATCGACCGCTGGAAATCACCGTCACCCCGCAGCGGGTCGCGGCCGACACCGTCAGCCAAGAGATCTACCACGTCGAAAAAGATCAGAAGCCGGCTTTGTTGAGCCATCTGATCAAGCAGCACGACTGGCATCAGGTGCTGGTCTTTACCCGCACCAAGCATGGTGCCGATCGCCTCACGCGCAAGCTTGTGCGTGACGGTATCGATGCCGCCGCCATCCATGGCAACAAGAGTCAAAACGCGCGTACCCGTGCGCTCGACGATTTCAAGGCCAATCGCGTCCAGGTGCTGGTCGCGACCGACATCGCGGCGCGCGGTATCGACATCGACCAACTGCCGCAGGTGGTCAACTTCGAACTGCCCCACGTCTCGGAAGACTATGTGCATCGTATCGGCCGTACCGGCCGGGCCGGTGCCAATGGTCACGCGGTATCGCTGGTCGAGCGCGAAGAGATGGGCGATCTGCGCGGCATCGAGCGCTTGCTCAAGCGTCGTCTGCCGGTCGCCACGGCGCAGGGCTTCGTGCCGCAGTCGACCAACGACCTGCACGCCGACAATGCCGCGGAAGCCGACCAGCGTCGTGCCAAAGCTAACCCGCCGTCGACCACACGCAAGGCCGGCGCCAAGCCTGCCGCAGGTCAGCACAACCGTCGTCGCAACACCGGTGGTGGTGGCGGTAACGGCAATAGCAGTGGCAACGGCAATGGCCACCGCAGCGGGAATAGTAATGGCAACACCTCGGCGCGCGAGGCCAATGGCAACCAGGCACGGCGCCAGTCGGCCTGATTGAAGTCTGCAGTCGCGCTCCGTTTGGGGCGCGACGTTGCCACCTGGGTCGGCGCGGGTAAGTCATTACAATAACGACCCACGCGTCCCACCAAGGAAGTCCGGCATGTCGCTCGCCAAACCTGCATTGAGTCTCGCCGCCGTCCCCGGCCGGCGCCAGCGCACCCTCGAACTCGCGCAAGAAATCGAACAACGTGGCTACGCCGGCATTTATTGCCCGAGTCTGGGCGACGGTCTGGCGCTCAGCCAGGCGATTGCGCAGGTCACCAAAACCATTCCGTTCGGTACTAGCGTGCAGCCGATCTACTACCGCCAAGCCGAGGACTACGCGCAGACCGTGGCCTTCATCCATGAACTCGCGCCGGGACGTTTTCGCTTCGGCGTCGGCGTCGCCCATGCGCCATCGCTGGCCAACCGTGGTCTGACCGGCGGCAAGCCCCTAGTCGATATGGAAAGTTTCGTCACGCGCCTGCGCGCCGCGCCGCGCGCGGGTGAATTGCCGCCGCTGGTACTGGCCACTTTGCGCCGGCGCATGATCGGCCTCGCCGCGCAGATCGGCGAGGGCATGGTGTTCGCCAACGCCGCACGCAGTCACATGGCCTTTTCCTTGGCCGCGCTGCCGGCTGGTCGCGCCGACGACGAAAATTTCTTCATCGGCAATATGATTCCGACCTGCGTGCACGATGACCTCGAAGCCGCGCGCGCCATCAATCGCCGCACGCTGTCGAGCTATGCGCTGCTACCCAACTATCGCAACTACTGGCGCGAGGCCGGTTATGTCGCCGAGATGGACACCGTCGAACGTTGCATCGCTGAGCAGCGTCTCGATCAGGTTGGCCAGGCGCTGTCGGATCAATGGCTGGACGACACCACCATCGCCGGGCCGGCGTCGCGGGTGCGAGAAGAAGTGCAACGCTGGGTTGAGGCTGGCGTGAAGACGCCGATCCTGGTACCGAGCGCAGTCAAGGGTGGGCAGATGCAGGCCTTCGAGGAATTGTTTGCGGTGTTTGACTGAGGACACACCGCTAGTGCGCGCACAGGCGTGTTAACCCTTGTCCGCGCCCAATTCCCCTTCCCACTTCGACACCAAGGCAGTCGCTACGCTGTTACCGATGACATTGGTCGCGGAACGCCCCATGTCGAGAAAATGATCGATGCCTAACAGCAACAACAAGCCTGCTTCGGGAATATGGAATTGCGCCAGCGTCGCCGCGATCACCACCAAGGACGCACGCGGCACACCGGCAATACCCTTCGATGTCAGCATCAGGATGGCAAGCATCGCTATCTGCTGACTGAGCGCCAGCTCGATGCCATAGACCTGCGCGATGAACATCACCGCAAA
>JANLSI010000533.1:0-19638 GCA_031362345.1 Pseudomonadota bacterium | reverse complement strand
CATGCTACTGGCCGGTCGTCTATTGGCCGAGAAGGTTGGACCGGTGCGCTGGCTAGGCGCAGGCATCGGCTTTCTCGGCATGCTGGTACTGGTGCGTCCCGGCAGTCAGCTCGATCACGTGGGTGTGGTGTTCGCCTTGCTCACGGTGGTGTGCAATGTCAGTTTCCAGCTACTGACGCGCCACCTCGCGCAGCTCGACAACTCCTTCACCACCATGTTCATCTCGGCCGCCGTCAGTGTGGTGATTTCAGCCGCGCTGCTACCCTTGCAAGGCTGGTGGGGCGGCTGGCCATCGAGCATCAGCACCAAGCAAATTTTGATGCTCACCGCGCTGGGGGTACTCGGCGCCATCAGCCAATGGTGTTTGATCCGCGCCTATGTGTGGTCGAGTGCGTCGTTCATCGCGCCCCTGCTGTTCATGCAGCTGATGTGGTCGACGACCACCGGCTATCTATTCTTCGGCCAACTGCCCGATCAATACAGCCTGCTGGGCATACTCGTGATCCTGGCAAGCGGTGCGGCAACCATGTTTGTCGCTACACGCGGCGAACAGAAATCTTGAATCATCGTGCCGCGACGCAGGCCGCGTGGTGCTTGCACGCGTAAGGAAGATGCCATGACCAGTATTGCGTTTGACCTGCCCGCCGACATCATCGCCGTGCGCGACGCCATCGAAGTCTTTGTGCGCCGGGAAGTATTGCCGCGTCATGAGAAACACGCCGCCCTGCTTGATGACCCGCGCCGGCGTTACGCCGCCGACGGTCGTTATGCCGACGAGGTCTACGCCGTCATTCGCGAAGTACGCATGGCCTCGGCCGACGCGGGCTTTTTCAATATGTGTGTGCCCGAGGCCATGGGCGGTGGTGGACTCGGCCATCTCGCCTACTTCGTCGCCTGGCAGACGGTCTATCACAACTGCGGTGCGCGTCATTTCCTTGCGCCCTACACCATTGGCCATTGGGCGTTCGCCGCCAGCGCGGTGCTGGAACACGTCAGCGCACAAGTGCGCCAGCGCATCCTGCCGGAACTCTTGAGTGGCCGGCGCTCGATGTGCTTCGGCCTGTCGGAGCCGGGCGCCGGCTCCGATGCCAGCATGATCAAGACCCGTGCCGTCGCCGACGGTGACGGCTGGCGCATTAGCGGTCGCAAGCTGTGGACCAGCAACTCGCCCCACGCCGATTACTGCATCGTGTTCGCCGTTACCGATGCCCAGGCCGCCGCCGCTCACCAGGGCGGCATCTCGGCCTTTCTGATCCCCACTACGGCGCCCGGTTTCGAAGTCGAAAGCGTCGTGAAGTTATTCGGCCACGCCGGCGGCGACGAAGGTGCGCTGGTGCTGGACAACATCCGCGTCGAACCCGAACAACTGGTGGGCAAGCTGCACCAGGGTTTCGGCACTGCGCTGCTCGGTGTGTCCCTGGGGCGCGTCTACAACGCCGCGCGCGCCGTCGGTCTCGGACGATTTTCCATCGAACTTGCGCTGAAGTATGTGCAGCAACGTGAAGCATTCGGCCACCCGATTGCCGAATACCAGGGCATCACCTTCCCCCTCGCGGAATCCGCCATGCAATTGCATGCCGCGCACTTGATGGGCATCAATGCCGCCACCCTGCTCGATCGTGGCGAGCGGGCCATCAAGGAATTATCGATGGCTAAATGCTACGCGGTCGAAGTGGGACTCGAAGCGGTCAACCGCGCCATGCAGGCCCACGGCGGCATGGGCCTCACCAATGAAGTGGGTCTGGCCGAGATCTGGCAGATATTACGTATCATCAATATTGCGGACGGCACCAATGAGATTCTGCGACGAACGATATTGCAGCGTTTGTTGAAGGGCGATACGGATCTCTAGGTAGGGACGCCCACCGGGGGCACTCACTGTGCCCCCCTCACCCGCCCAGAAACCGCCCGATCAAGGCCACCATTTTCGGCGCCGCCTCGCCCTCGCCATACTCTGCGATGTCGCGGCGCGGCACGGCATAGTCAGCCTGCGTCCACAAGCGATTCCACCCCGTAGCCACGGTTTCCCCCCACTCCGTGTCATCGCGCAAGGTCACGCAGGGCACGCGATGAAAATACGCTTCCTTCTGCAGACCACCGGAATCGGTCAGCACTTGTCGCGCGCCGGCCAAGAGCGCGTGCATGTCGAAATAGCCGAGCGGTTCGACGAGGCGCAAACCATCAGTTGCAATGGCGCAGCGTACCAGCACCTGACGGGTGCGCGGATGCACAGGAAAGATCACCGGTGCGCCATCAGCGGTGGCACGCACATGATGGATGAGCGCGCGCAGGCGCGCTTCGTCGTCGGTGTTCTCGCTGCGATGAAGCGTGCATAACAGATAGTCACCAGCGTTCAGCGTAAGCCTGTGCAGCACATCGGAGCCCTGCAGTGCTGCCTGGCGCGCATGCAGGGTGGCGTCGAACATCACGTCGCCCGTGTGATACACGCCCTCGGTAATACCTTCGCGACCGAGCTGCGCGACCGCAGCGAAGCTCGGGCAGAACAGCAAGGCGCTTAGGTGATCGACCAGCACGCGATTGACCTCCTCGGGCATGCGACGGTTGAAAGAACGCAGACCGGCCTCGACGTGGGCGACAGGAATGTGCAGCTTGGCCGCCGCCAGCGCGCCGGCCAGGGTCGAATTGGTATCGCCATAGACCAGCACGAGATCGGGCGCAACATCGACCAACACGTGCTCGATCGCTTCCAGCATGCGCCCGGTCATCTGGCCATGTTGTCCGCCGTGGATATTCAAGTTGAAGCGCGGCGCCGGGATGCCGAGCTCGCGAAAAAACACCGCCGACATGTTGTCGTCGAAATGCTGGCCGGTGTGGATCAAGTCTTCGCTAAGCCCTGGCTCTACGCGCAATGCGCGACTCAAGGCGGCGGCCTTGATGAACTGCGGGCGGGCACCGACTATGGTGACAATGCGATGGGTCTTCATGTCGGGTGGGTCTTACTGCGTTGGAGGTCGGCGATGCGCTGATAGACCGCCAGCAGATGACGCTCCCAGTGCGACCAGTTATTAGTCGCGATAAAGGCCGCGCAGCGGGCGCGGGCCGTGGCCAGTGCGGCGTCGTCGAGATCATTGACGAAGCTCGCGATGTGCGTGGCGTTGAACACGCGCGGCAACAGAAAACCGCAACCCGATTGCGTGACCATGGCCGCCATCTCCGGCAGATCTGTACATAACACCGGCACCCCAGCACTGGGGTATTCCCACAGCTTGTTCGGTGTGCAGTAAAGATGATTGAGACTGGTGTTCTCGTAGGGCACCACACCCAGCGATGCACCGGCCGACCAGCGCTGCAGATCCTGTTGCAGAACACCAGGCAGAAACACCGTGGCGGCGCGGCCCGCACGCAAACGTGTCGCCGCCAGCGCGCGCAGTTCGCCCTCGAGCCCACCCCAGCCCATCATCACCAAGGTCCAGTCCGCGCGCAGCGCACACGCCGCCTCGACCAAATGATGCAGACCGCGATGGGCACTGAAGCGGCCCTGGAACAACAGAATCTTCTGCGTCACCGGCAGGCCTGCAGCGGCATGGAGACAGCCGTCATACGCCGGCACCGGTTCGGGCAAGGTCGCATTCATCACCACCACCGGGTGCGGAATGCGCGGATAGTGCTCACTATAGAACCGCGCGATGCTGTCGTTGATAGTGATGAAGTGATCGATGTAGGGATGGCGGGCCGCGATGATAGCGGCGTTCTCTCTGGCGCGGTCCACGTCACCATCGGCCAGCGCCTGGTAGATCTCGTGGGCGTCCCACACGATGGGCACGCCGTAACGTTGTTTGAGCGTGGCCGCCAGCACTAGCGCGACGTGGTCGTGAATGTGGATGGCCTCGGGCGGCGGCTGCCGCGCGAGGCTGCGCAGCAGTGCATCGCCGATAAGTCGGAAGCCACGGCCGAGCACAAGATCGGCACGGGTCGCGCCTACCCCATCGTCATGCGCAAGTGTTGCCCAGCTGGTTGCGATGAAATCGTTTAGACGGTCCATCATCCGCGCGAGCAGGTGCCGCTGACGATAGACCATGGCACTCACCCCGCCCCACAGGGCAAACAGCGCAGGCCAGCGCAGATCGTAAGCAGCAATACTCCAGGGCTGGGCAAGGACCTTAAAGCAAACCAGCGTCAGCAGCGCGATGCCGCCCGCCGCACACAGTGCCTGCAGACCGCGCTTGCGCAATTGCGCCGCTGCGGGCACGCGCGGTTCGAGCAGCACAGGGATATCGCTGCTCAGCAAGTGCGATTGGCGGCGCACCAGCCCCGGCGCGATACCGTGGATCACGACCTCGTGCCCGACCTTGCGCAGGGACAAGGCCTGCTTGGTGACACGGGCGTCGTTGTCGACCGCGCTATGCACGAGGACCGCGATTCTCATTGCTTCAGTTCGAAAGGGCAAAGCAGACGTAGGGCATGGTTCATTCAGTCGGTCGGTCACCCGCAGGCGCTCGCGGTCAGCCAGAAAAACAAGGGCGGATATTACTCAGATGGTGGCGGATTGTACCTGCGGAGTGCGAGCAAGAAACCGCAGCTGCGGGCATTGCGCTTGATGATGAACGCAAGCGCCCGTGATGGGCTGCCAGGCACCGTGCTGGTGCTTGGTCCCAACGGCGTGGCCGTAGCCGTGCTTGCTCGGCGGTCCCCGCAGGGCTCAGAATCGGTGACGTCATAAGCGCCCGGGGAGGCCACGCAGATGAACACGTCCAGCACCGGAGCGCTCAGCACCCACACTGATCTGCTCACGAATTTCGATCATCTGCATCCGCAGCTCGGCCAGGACGGCACGCCCTGCGCCTATTACGAGGCCTTGCGCGACGAGGCCATCGCACGCCAACGCTATGTCGGCTGGAGCAAAGTGCACGGCGGCTTCTGGGCCGTACTCGGCTACGAGGAATACAGCGAGATCGCGCGCAATCCGGCCGCTTTCTCCAACACCGAGCCAACCTTCCCGCGCTATGGGACCGGCGAAGCGTTGATGATCGCGGGCCAGGATGATCCCGACCATCGTTTCGCGCGCGCCCTGGTCAACTCGCCATTCGGCCCCAATGGCGTACGCATCTACGACGACATCCTGCGCGACAACGTCAATCTGCTGATCGATGGCTTCATCGCCAGCGGCGCGGCCGACGTCGGGCAACTGGTGGCACGGCCCATCCCGGCCATCCTCACCGCCTTGCTCATGGGCCTGCCGGCCGAACTCGGGCCCAAATTCATGCGCTGGTGCCGGGCGCTGTCCGAGGGCTTCATCGTCGACCCGCAAGGCGCGGCGACCGATATCGCCGAGATGTACGCCTACTTCGAGGACACCATCGCCAGCCGTCAACGCGAGGGTGGCGCCGACATCCTCTCGCAAGTGATCAATGCCGACGTCGACGGTCGCAAGTTCAATCATCAGGAGTTGCTCGGCTTCTGCACAGTGCTGATGCTGGGTGGCATAGACAACACCAAGAACCTGCTCGGCTCTATCCTGTGGCGCCTGGGCTGGGATGTCGATCTGCGCGCGCGCCTGGTGCGCGATAGCAGTCTCATCCCCAAGGCCATCAATGAATTCCTGCGCTACTACTCACCAGCCTTCACTGCCCGCCTGGTGCTGGAAGACATCAGCATCGCCGGGGTGCAGATGAAGAAAGATCAGATGGTGGTGCTGTGTAATCCGATCGCCAACCGCGACCCGCGCGCGTTCGAGCATGCCGACAGCTTCATCGCCGATCGCAGCCCCAACCGCCACGTCGGCCTCGGTCTCGGCGTGCACCGCTGTCTTGGCGCGCACCTGCTGACCTTGGAAGCCCATATCGTGATCGAGGAATTTCTGACGCGACTGCCCGATTACGCCCTGGACGCTAAACGTCCCAGTCGCTGGTGGCCTGGCTTTGTGTCGGGCATGGGCAATGTGCCCATCGTTTTCACGCCGCGCGCACCGCGCAGCAACGTCGTCGGCAACGCCGGGGTCGAAGCCTGGCTGGCCTCGGCACAGACCGCCTGAGCACAGCGTCGAGAGCGATGGGCGGCTGCGCTGATGCGGCCGCCAATGCAGGGAGCCGCCGCCCGCTATGACGACAGTCATCCTCACCACCCGCGACGGTCAGGTCCACACCCTCGAATGCAGCAATGGTGTGAGCCTCATGGAGAACATCCGCAGCCACGGCCTGCACGAACTGCTCGCG
Source organism: Pseudomonadota bacterium (assembly GCA_031362345.1). Classification (GTDB taxonomy): domain Bacteria; phylum Pseudomonadota; class Gammaproteobacteria; genus JADJYF01. The sequence continues at coordinate 13,465 of JANLSI010000533.1, read as the reverse complement.
CTATGCGGTGGCAATTGCTCCTGCGGCACCTGCCATGTGCATGTCGAGGAGCACGCCTTCACGCGCCTGCCGGCCATGGGTGAGGACGAGAACTACCTGCTCGAGATCTCCGCCCATCGGCGCCCTACCAGTCGTCTGTCCTGTCAGTTGCTGATCGAGCCTGGCCTGGCGGGGCTGGCAGCGCGGATCGCGCCTGAGGATATTTGAAACTCCATGCGCGTACGGCGTCAGTAAATTCATCGCGCAGCCTGTTCTCGAACTGAATTGAGTAAACTGTCTTCTCGATACAATGACAACCGGACTAAGGGGAGATTCATCATGAAGTTAGGCGTCGTCTATCCACAAATCGAACTCGGCGGTAATCCCGATGCGGTGCGCAAGATCGGGCTCGCGGCTGAGGCGCTCGGTTACGACCATCTGTTGGCCTACGATCATGTCGTCGGCGCCACCCACGATCGCGAACCGAAACTGTGGGGGCCTTACACCGAACAGGATCCGTTTCACGATCCTTTCATCATGTTCGCCTATCTGGCCGGCATGACCCAGCGCCTGGAGTTTGCCACTGGCGTCATCATTCTGCCGCAGCGTCAGACGGCGCTGGTGGCTAAACAGGTCGCCGATCTCGATCTGATGTCCGGCGAACGGCTGCGCTTCGGTATTGGCGTGGGTTGGAATTACGTCGAGTACCAGGCCCTAGGCCAGGAATTCAAGACCCGCGGCGCGCGCGCTGACGAACAGATTGCGCTGCTGCGTCGTTATTGGAGCGAGCCCTTGGTGAGCTTCAAAGGTCGCTTCGACGAAGTCGATCGCGGCAACATTCTGCCGCGCCCGCGCCGCCCGATCCCGATTTGGATCGGCGGCTTCCAGGAACCCGCGTTCCGGCGCGGCGGTTACCTCGGCGATGGCTTCATGTTCGCCGGCGACGATCCCTTGGCGCACTTCGCGCGCGTCAAACACCACCTCGCGGCAGCCGGCCGTACGCTGGACGGCTATGGGCTCGATTTCATCACCAATGTTTCACGTACGGTCGACGCGGCGGTGAATGCGGCGGACATGTGGCGCGAGGCGGGCGGCACCCATATATCGGTGTGCACCATGGGCATGGGCTTTACCACCGCCGAGCAGCACATCGATTTCATGACCGAAGTTAAGGCGCGCCTGTCGCGTTAGCGCAGCGCGGCCTGGGTCATCAGGTACACCGAACTTCACTGTTGTGCGCGACTATCCCGCTCGCGCGCTATGTGCAATCTGTCGACGTGTTTGTCTAGTAGCGGAGCATGACCCATGGCTGTCCGGCGGGTTGCGATTATCGGCGCCGGAATATCCGCACTTGCCTACGCCGATGTACTGACACGCTGCGGCTTTGCCGTCGTACTGTTCGAACGTGGCGCGCGCATCGGCGGCGTCTGGGCGCGTGCCTACCCCGGTGTCAGTCTGCAAAACACCGCAGCGGAATATCACCTCAGCAGCTTCCCGTGGCCCTTCACGCCGGCACTGCACCCGACCGGCGATCAGATCCTTCGGTATTTGCAGGCACTGGTTGAAGCGCGGAACTTCGATGTGCGTTTACAGCATGAAGTGCTTGCCGCTCGCGCAATCGAGGCCGGTGGTTGGACGCTCAAGGTGCGACGCGCTACACCCACTGGCGCCGGTGACGAAGATTTCTCGCAGCACTTCGATTACCTGATCGTCGCGACAGGCCAGTACAGCGAAGGTAAGCATCGGCCCCTGCTCGCCGGCGAAGACCAGTTCGCCGGCCACGTGATCACGGAACGCGAGGTCACGGATTTAGCCATGTTTGACGGTGCACGGGTCGCAGTCGTCGGCTTCGGCAAGAGCGCGCTCGACATGGCGAGTTTCGCCGCGTCGCGGGCCGCGCAGGTCCACCATATTTTCCGCACGCCGCGCTGGACCATTCCGCGCACCGTGCTAGGCATTCACTTCACCAAACTCATGTTCTGCCGTTTCAGTACGGCGCTGATGCCGTGCTGGGTGCAACCGACGGCGTTCGAACGTTTCTTGCATCGACATACAGCGCTGGTGCAAGCCAATTGGGCCGTCGTGCAGACACTGTTCCGGCGCGCCGCGCTTCGAACCGGGCACAAGGCGAACGCCAAGGGTGGCGCGCGCCTCGCGACCGTCTTACCGAGCCACGGACTAGTTGGCGATCTGCGCTCGGCGCTGGCTTTAGCGCCGCCGGACTATTTCGCGCAGATCGCAAGCGGCGCCATCGAGCCCCATCGGGCTGAGCTTGCCGGGCTCTCCCGCAGCGCCGTCGAACTATCGACCGGTGCCAGCCTTGCGGCCGACTTCGTGGTGCTTTCCCTGGGCTCGCTGGCGCCGCGCTTTCCGTTTCTCGACGCATCCCTACGCCAGCTGCTCGAAGGGCAAGACGATGGCGTGCAGCTCTATCGACACGTTATTCACCCGCAGATCCCAGCGCTTGCCTTCGCTGGTTTCAATCATGGCTTCATGCATGTACCGGCCGCCGAAGTCGCCGCGCTGTGGCTGGCGGCGCTGTGGCAAGGTCGATTGCAACTGCCACCGCTGCCTGAGATGGCCCACGCGATGGCGCATGTTCGCGACTGGAAACGCCAGCACATTCACTTCGAAGCATCGCGCTCGTGCGCCGTCAGCACGCGCTTTCAGCAATACATCGACATCATGCTCGCCGACCTGGGTTTGTCGCCCTATCGCAAGCTACCTAATATCTTTGCAGAAATATTCTCGGCCTACGGCGCTGCCGACTATGCGGGTGTCGTCGACGAATTTCTCGCGCAGCCGACTAGCGACCCGCGTCGCCCGCTGGCTCTAAACACCTAGCGCAGCGTGCAGCCGTCCAAGGTCCCCGCCGCCCGCCATTGCTCAAGGATCTCGAAGAAGCGTAGTGGCCCAGCACCGTAGGCGAAAGAAAAGAAACCGTTGGGATTGCCGCTCTGGCCTTCGTTGTTGTAGTAGCCCGGCGTGCATTCAGCCCGGAATTCTTCGCCCATCCTGGCCTTGCTGTGCATTTCCGCGACCCAGCCCGCTTCGCCTGCGAGGGTCGCCTCGACGGTTTGGCCGCCGCGTGCCTTCAGCTGATCGAGAATATAGGTGACGTGTCGCGCTTGTTCGTTCAAGGACTGCGGTACGTTGACCGTGACTGCGCTTTGGGTGAAACCCAGGAAGAAGCAATTGGGAAAGCCGTTGGTCTGCAAGCCATGCAGGGTGCGCAAGCCATCCTTCCATTTGTCACTCAGCTTGACGCCATCACGGCCGACCGGGTCATAACCCGCACGTCGCGTGTAGGCCGTCCCCACTTCGAAACCCGTGGCAAAGATCAAACAATCGAGCGGGTACTCGCGGCCGCCTACCACTACCGCATTTTCGGTCATGCGTTCGACACCCTGGCCGGCGGTGTCAATCAGATGCACGTTGGGCCGGTTGAAAGTCGGCAGATAATCATCGTGAAAGCACGGCCGTTTGCAGAACTGCCGGTACCAGGGCTTCAGCTTTTCGGCGGTCTCGCGCTCACTGACAGTGTCGTCGGCGCGCGCGCGCACCGTATTCATCTTGGCGTAGTCCGCCATCTCCATCAGTTTGCTCTTCTCGTGATCGGTGAGCCGGCGGCCCAGTTTGCGCGCGGCGGTTTTGGCCGCGATGCCGGTCAGATTGCGAAAGATGTCGGTCCAACCGTCGGCCACCAAGTCTACTTCCTGATCACCGCCGCTGACCAGAATGTTGAAGTTCTCCATGCGGCGATACTGCCAACCGGGTTCCAGGGACGCCGCCCATTGCGGATCGGTTTCACGGTTATTACGCACGTCGACCGAGGACGGCGTGCGCTGAAAAACATACAGCTCGGCGGCAGACGCGCCCAGATGGGGGATACATTGCACGGCGGTCGCGCCGGTGCCGATGATGCCCACGCGTTTGTCAGCGAGCTTGTGCAGCTGGCCACTACTGTCGCCGCCGGTGTAATCGTAATCCCAGCGGCTGGTATGAAACGTGTGACCTTTGAATTGTTCGATACCGGGAATACCCGGTAGCTTGGGACGGTTCAGAGGGCCATTCGCCATCGCCACGAAACGCGCTTTCATACGATCGCCGCGATCGGTCTCGATCAGCCATTTCTGCTCTGCCTCGTGCCAGCTCATAGCAGTGACACTGGTATGCATGAGCGCGTTGTCGTAGAGCCGGTAATGGCGCGCAATATTCTTCGAGTGCTCCATGATCTCTGGCGCAAAGGAATATTTATGCTGCGGGATGTAATTCAATTCCTCCAGCATCGGCAGGTAGCAGTAGGATTCGACGTCACACATCGCACCGGGATAGCGGTTCCAGTACCACGTGCCGCCAAAATCGCCACCCTGCTCAATCACCCGCAGATCTTCGTAGCCGGCCTCGCGTAGCCGCCCACCCATCATCAGACCGCCGAAGCCACCGCCGATGACGACCATCTCGACCTCGTCGAAAACCGGCGCCCGCTCGATGCGTTCCGCGTAAGGGTCGTCTACGTAGTTCGAGAAATCGCCTTTGACTTCGACGTATTGCTCGTTACCATCGGTGCGCAGTCGTTTGTCGCGTTCCTGCAGATAGCGTGCTTTTAAGGCCACCGGGTCAAAGTCGATGGCACCCAGGGTTACGCGTAGAACTTCAGAGATGTCATTCAAGGTATTTCACTTCCCCACTGGTTGAGGCGGTCGAGCGTAGAGCGCGTGATGGGATTGTAAGCGCCGAGGTCTGGGCTTGACCAACGCGCCCGTCAAACAGGGTCGCCGGCAGGGGTATGCCGGCAGCCTTAGCGGCGTTACGTTTTGCGGCGCAGTCCGAGCGCGGTGAGCAGTGGCGGGCCCAGCAGCCACACGCCCGCAGGCAGTGGCACCGGCGCAGAGCTCACCGAAAAGTCGAGCCGGGTGGCGCCGGCCCCTTCACTGATGCCAACACCGATGCCGCCATTCTCGGCAAACTGAATGCCGACCAGATCGAACGATACATCGCTGTGCCAGCTGCCGACCGTCTTGACGGCGGCCCAGGCGAGGTCGCTGGGCGCGAGCCAGAAGCGATCGAGGTCCTGCAGTCTTTGGCTGCTGTGCACTTGCGAGGCGCCGATCCCGGTCACGAACCACGACGACTGCGTGACGGTAAAGAGCGAGCCCAGGGCCGGCAGATCGATGAACAACCACGGCGTTGGTCCGTCGACGGCGAAGTCGCTGACCTGCTGCGTGGAGAATGGCGCGGCAACCATATAGGCCTGATCGAAGCTCAGAGCTTGGGCTTGACCCCCAACCAACGATAGTGCGACCGCCGCTGCGCGCATGAGATGTTGCATAACTATGACCTGCCTTTGTTTGATGCCGTCGAGATATCGATAGTATGCCGCGCCTGAGCTCCAGATGTGACTACCCGTCATTGCCGGTGGCTAGCCACGACAGACGGGTATCGACAAATATCTGAAGCGTCGGCACAAACGACTCTGCGTCATCGATGCTGCCAACCGCAACATCGACAAGCTCTGAGTGCTCGGCATTGATGCACGCTACATGGGTACCGCAGGCGGGACAGAAGTAACGCGTGCCGTTGATGGACGAACGTAGAGCGCTAGGAAGATGCTTCACGTATCTAAATTCATCCGCCGGAACGACTATCCACGTCACGTAGGGCGAAGCGTGGATACGGCGACACAGGGTGCAGTGACAATCGACCGACTGATACGCGCCATCGTCTATTGCGTATCGGATTTCCTTACAGAAACACCCGCCTTCAATCATGGCACCGCTCCTCTTATCTACTCGATAGGATATATAGCTGGCGAGATTCTGCCTGCCCGACCCGACCATCGCTAGCATTACCGCAGCGCACAGTGCTAGGTTCTCGGTCAGCGGTGTGACCCCACCGGCCATGAATCCTACTTAAGGACGCCCCATGAACACCCACGAGCAGCGCAATCTCGCCACCGCCCATCGCTATATCGAGTTGTACAACCACGATATTGAGCGCTTCGTCCCTGAATGCTACACCGAGGATTGCCAGGTCTATGTGATGGGTAGGGCAGTCATTGAGGGTCATGGGCCATTTCTGGAGGTTGAAAGAACGGTACTGCGCGCAGCACCCCATCGAAACATGCGGCTCGATCATGTCCATGTGGCGGGAGATGCTGTGACGATCGAGGTCACCTTGCTCAACCCTGCCGCTGGTGACGACTGGGTCCTACCTTTCGTCGCCGTGCTTAATATGCGAGACGGAAAAATTGCCATTGACCGCAGCTATGCGGATTGGTCCCGCTGGCCCGGCTTATAGTCATTCGGCCAAGTCCTGCTCACCGCACAATCCCGGAGAACGCCCATGACTGAAGCGCAAAAGCACAATCTAAGCGTGGCGACTCGCTACGTCGAACTCTATAACATCGACGCGGAACGCTTCGTACGCGAGTGTTATCACACCGACTACAAAGTCGGCGCCATGGGTCTCGGTTGGTACGATGGCCTAGACAAGTTCGTCGAGATCGAGAAAGCCGTGTGGCGCGCTGCACCTCAGCGGCGTATGCGAGTCGCGCATATGCACGCGACCGAATTTGTGGTGGTGGTCGAGGCGAGTATTGTCGATGCCAGCCGTGGTTCAGATTGGGAGCTACCATTTTGTGCGGTGCTGGAAGTCCGCGGTGACAAGATTGCGATCGATCGCACTTACGCCGATTTCCGGGCTTGGCCGGGTCTTGACGGGACAATTTGACGACTGTCGTTGCGGATGTGACGAAAGCGAGTTGAACTTGTAATTGAGTTAGCGACCGCCGCAAAATTAGCAGATCGGCTCGTCATGCGGAGCCGTGGGATGGATGGTGTAGTTCCACTCGCCGTGGAAGGCATGGGGTTCGAGGTGTACCTCTGCGAGTTCCTTGTCCGATACACGTCGGCCCTTGGCATAGATACGGTCATCAATGCGGCTCTTCACCAGGAGACCAGCTTGGGTGGTCGTGGCACTGATCAGGTTTACGATGACTTGATGGGTTAGCAGCGGCTTGCCACGCCAGTTCTTGGTGATGAACGAGAATAATCGGTGCTCGATCTTGTTCCACTTACTGGTCCCTGGCGGCAGATGACATACGCTTATCGGGAAACCGAGTTCGTTGGCCAGTGTCTGTAGTTCAACTTTCCACAGGCGTAAGCGGTATCCATTGCTGCCGCCACCGTCGGCGGTGATCAGCAATGAGTTCCCCTGCAGATACCTGGGCGCGCCCATCTCCTTCCACCAGCTACGAATGCTCTGTACGGCAAACTCGCCGGTATCGTGGCTGAGCCCGACGCTGACCCAGGCTTCGTTCTCTTGCAGGTCATACACGCCGTAGGGTGCAGCACGTCCCTTCTGCGGATCGACGAAGTCATGAACCGTGACGTCCTGCGGGTCGCCTTTGGCCCGTAGTTCGCGGCCGGCGTTCTTATACGGCCCCACCAATTCTTTTTTCTTCGTATCCACCGAGATGACCGGCTCATTCGATGCCAGTCGTCGACGGATCATTTCGTTGATGTGCTCAAACTGCGCGTTACGATCGGGATGCTGTATCCCTTCGAGTCGCTTGCGATTGGCCTGAAGGCTGTAGCCAAGCTCCTTGAGCAGCCTGGAGATCATCTTCATGCTCGTCTGATGGCCCTGCTCTTTGAGCGCCGCCACGATGTTGCGTTGGCTGCGCGCCGTCCACAACAGCACAGATTCTGGATCGCCGCGCGTCGTGGACTCGACCAAGGTCTTCAGATCTGGAAGCAAGCTCAGATCTTTATCAGTGGTCTTCTTGCGCCCGCCGCCAGGCCGTCGATTGCGGCTCGCAGGCAACGTCTGCGCACTCCCGTCCTCGATGGCCCGCACCTCCGCGATCCCCCTTCCGATGACACTCGCTGCCATCCCCGTGGCGCGCGAGGCCGCCGCAATACCGCCATATCCGAAGGCGATCGCCTCGTTCGCAACGAAAAGACGACGGGCTCTCTCACTGAGGCTGCTCTTCAGCTTGACGAAGCGATCTCGGATCTTTGACTCTTTAGCTTTGCGTTCTTTCATCATCCCCACATGAAGATCTTCAGAACGCTAAATGTCAAGCGTTTATTTTGAGACGCTCACTTAGAGGGTGTTTACAAAATAATTTACAATTCGGCTGGTGTTAGATGCGTGGGAGCGCAGCCGATGACGAAGCGAGGACGCCCGGCGAAGATTCAGGCAGCCGAGCGTACGATTCTCGTTGAGATTGTACGCTCCAACCCGACGGCGACCACTGAGGAAATCGGTGCCGAGCTCGCGCGACGAACCGGGATTGAGGCGCAAGGTCGCACGATCCGCAACGCGCTACGCGATGCTGGCATAGAGCGTCGCACAGGTGTTTCGGGCATTCGAGTCGAGGTTGCCGCGGTCAGTCGGCCTCGTTATGGCTATACCGAAGCGCATCGTCGTCAGGCGCCTGAGCAGACCTACCCCAGTTGTTTGACCCCTACCGAATGGGTGTTGGTTGAGGACATGTTCGATAACGACGGTGGTCGAGGTATGCCACCGAAATATCTGCGACGCCTGCTGGTCGATGCCTGTTGCTAGGTGGTACGCACCGGGTGTTCCTGGCGCATGCTGCCGAAAGAGTTTCCGGCATGGCAGAACGTCTATAGGACGTTTCGACGTTGGGTTGAACAGGGGAAGTTCGAGCACATGCATAATCGCTTGCGCGGCCAATGGCGCGAACGGGAGGGTCGCGAGATCGCGCCCCAGGTGGTACTCGATGCGCAGTCAGCGCGGATCTCGCCGCAAGGTGGCGAGAGTGGGTATGACGCTGGCAAAAAGGTCGAAGGCCGTAAGTGTCACTTGGTGGTCGACACGCTGGGTCTGCTGCTGGCGGTAAGCGTGACTGCGGCCAGTGTCCAAGAGCGCGACGGTGCACATCCCGTCGTGGCGAGCACGATGGTCAAATATCCAAGCGTTGAGACTTTGTTCGTGGACTCAGGCTATGCGGGACAGTGTGCGCAGACCGTCTCCCAGTGCCATGCCATCCAAGTGCAGGTCGTAGGTCATCCGGCGAACAAGAATGTGGGGCGCTGGGTGCATCCGGACCAACCCGATCTGTTCACGGTGCAAGCGGATGCGAGCGGATCCGTGGTGCGGGCCAAACGTTGGGTCGTAGAGCGAACCCACGCCTGGGACGAGCGCGCTCGCCGATTGGTGATGCACACGACCGCCTGTCTACCGTATCGGAGACGTGGGTGTGGCTCACTGAAGCGCGTCTGCTGATGCGTCGACTGACCACATAGCTATTTTGTAAACACCCTCTAAGGACCCTAGTCAAAATTATCTCTACATTCGGCTGCCCCTGAGCGGCCGCTGCGGCGTTGCGCTTCTTGGCAAGGGCTCGCGGGCCATTGCCGGCGAAACGCGCCTTGCGGCAACCGCTCAGAGCACAGATGGCAGGAAGGACGGTCGAACCGCCGCCAGCAGGCGGCACGCCTACAGGGCGCGAGCGAGCCCAGACACGATCAGACGGAAAACGAGGAGCCGCAACCGCAGGTGGTGGTCGCGTTCGGATTGCGGATCACGAACTGCGACCCTTCGAGACCTTCGGTGTAGTCAATCTGGGCGCCTATCAGGTATTGCACGCTCATCGGATCGACTAAGAGCTTTACGCCCTGGTTCTCAACGATGGTGTCGCCGTCGGTCTCGTTTTGATCGAACGTGAACCCGTATTGGAAGCCTGAGCAGCCGCCGCCCGAGACGAACACCCGCAGCATGAGGTTCTGATCGCCTTCTTCGTCGATCAGCTGGCGTACCTTCATGGCCGCCGAATTAGTGAAAACGAGGGGATTTTCCTGGACTTCCATCACGATGCTACCTGTGGTTCTGAGACTCGGGCGTGGTCAAGGTAGTACCTCCCCCGACACTATTCAACCTCGTGGGCCTTGTGTCTATTCGTATTTGACCTCAGTCACCCGTCCGTCGTGGTCGAGTGCCAGCGGCGCACGGTTGGCATCCGAAAGGCGCACCAGCTTGCCGTTCACTTCCGCCCCCATCGCCATTTCGATGAGCGCGTAGTACACGTCACCTTCGACCCGGGCACTGGACGCCAGTTCAACATGCTCTGATGCATAGACATCGCCTCGCACCACGCCATGCAAAATGATGTGGGGCACCCGCACTTCGCCTTCGATGGCGCCGCGATCGCTGACCGTCAAGGTTGCCTTGTCGTCACCATCGGAAGCGACATTGCCCTTGATCTGGCCGTCCACATGCAGTCCGCCGCCGAAGCGGATATCACCGACCACCCGCGACTGGTGACCGATCAGTGAATTGGTCTTGGACGGCCTGCGCTTTTTCGATCTCCCCAACATCTACTGCCTCCTCAGTTCTGTACCGATGCCCAGTCGTAGGTTTCGGACGACGAGCTTTGGCCCGGGATTCTACTCTGTACCGCCACGCTGATCTGGCGCGGAATAAAACCCTCTGGCAGCTTGAGGCTGCCCTCAAACAAACGGAAATGTTTGAACTTGAATGCCAGGCTGTCCGATCCAGCTTCGATCACCTCGCCCTGGGCGAGTGTCCTGTTCTGGCCTTTGAGCTCGCCTCTGACCGCAATACGGATAGAACCTTCGGCGGCGAGATCGTTTTCGTCGATATGAGCCAACACCAGCCGGTAGCTGAAGCGTCCAGCGTTATCGAGGTGCCTGAGTTGTATGCCCTTCACCTGCGCACCGGCATCGGTGTCCGAGGCCCCCACCACATCACGGTAGAACGTGATGTCCGCTTTAAGTTTGGCGACCTCGGCCTGTAGTTGGACGAATTGCAGGTGATCGTCGCCACGCGCGGACTTGTCGATCTCCTGGCCGCGCTTGAGCCGCGCCACCTCGTAGCGAAGCGCAGAATTCTGTTCACGCAGATGCGCCATTTCCTCACCCGGCGCACCGGGCCCGACACGCGGCACCATGGCCCGCGCCAGACTGCGCCATTGACCGAAATCGACCACGATAGCCACCACTAGCAAGGTCACGAGCACGATGCCCGCGCCAATCAATAGGCGCCGCAGTGGCCGATGCTGCTTGATGACCAGCTTCACGATCGGCCACCGCCCGACCCGTGCTGTGTATCGCTGCGCGGGCAGGCAAGCAGGCCGTCCAGACGGATATTCGGATTTGAGCGCATGGTTTGGTATGTCGTTGGGCGGTGGGCACGGGCCGGCGCTCGCCGGCGCGCCTCGCCGCAGCTTGGCGACCGGTTGCGTAGCAGCCCGGAAAGTTATCGATCAAAGCCGGGCCGGTCAATCGCCGCGGGCTGACTATCGACCGCCGCCGTGACTTGATTTCGGGCACGCCCGCCAGGGTCTGGCCGTCCCGTCGTAGAATGACCCGTCCAGACGCTAGAGCCGACCTATGTACCCGTGGATCAAGGCCTTTCATGTGATTTTCATGGTGACCTGGTTTGCCGGTCTGTTCTATCTGCCACGCCTGTTCGTCTACCACGCCATGACCGAGGACCAGCCGGGTAAGGCGCGCTTCAGAATCATGGAACGCAAGCTCTACCACGGCATCATGACGCCCGGCGGGCTACTGACCGTGGGTTCCGGCCTGTGGCTGGCGACCTTGCGCGGCGCCGAATGGTTCGCGCACGCCGGCTGGCTGCACGTCAAACTGGGCTTGATCCTGGGCCTGGTGGTGTATCACTTCTACCTGGGGCGCTGTGTCATGCGCTTTGCGGCCGACACCAATCAGCACGGCCACGTCTTCTATCGCTGGCTAAACGAGGCGCCGGTGCTGGTGCTGGTCGCTGTCGTGCTGCTTGCCATCCTGCAGCCGTTTTGACTCCCGTGACCGACCGCTATCGCCTGTCCGCGACCACGCCGGCGGTCGTGCTGTGTATAGGCGGGCACGACCCGAGCACTGCCGGTATCCAGGCCGACATCGAAACCTGTGCCGCGTTCGGTTGTCTGGCGCTGACCGTGGTCAGCGCCTGGACCACCCAGAACACGGCAACCCTGCGCCGGGTAGTGCCGGCGGCCGTTGATGAAGTCATGGCACAGATCGAATTGCTGCGAGAGGAGTTTCCCATTCACGCCTGCAAGTTGGGGCTGTTGCCGACCGTCGCCCACTGCGAGCGGCTGGCCGACTTGTTCGCCGGCCCGCTAGCGGGCTGCCCGCTGGTAGTCGACCCGCTGTTGCGCGCAGGATCGGGCGGCGCCCTGGTGCAAGAGGCCATCGAAAGCGCCTTTCTGGCGCAGCTCTTGCCCCATGCGACCGTGGTCACCCCTAACCGCCAAGAAGCCCTGCATTTCGGCGCCGCCGCCGATCCCCAGACCGCAGTTGCCCATCTGCTGGCAAGCGGCTGCCGGGCGTTACTGCTGACCGATGCCCTGGCGGATGGCCGGGACATCGTCAATCAACTCCATTCTCGCGACGGTGGCTGTGAGTCCTTCACCATGGCGCGCTACCCCGGCGACTACCACGGCACCGGCTGTACCCTCGCGACCGCTATTGCCTGCGGTCTGGCCAGTGGCCGCTCACTGCGGGAAGCAGTGGTCGAGGCTCAGTATTTCGTCCACACGGCGGTGGCCCGCGCCTGGCGACCCGGCAGTCGCCAGCACATTCCGAGACGTATTCCGAGTTCGAGAAAATGAGTGCGTGCCCTGCCCTACCGCGCTGCGGACTCTACGCTCTGACGCCGGATAACCCCGCTGACACCTCACAGCTGCTGGCACGGGTGTTGGCCGCGATCGTCGGTGGCGTGACGCTGGTGCAGTATCGTGACAAACCGGCGACCGTCGCCATGCGCGAGACGCGCGCCCGCGCCCTGGTTGAGGCCTGCCACGCACGTGGCGTGCCGCTAATCGTCAACGATGACGTCAGCCTCGCCACTGAGGTGGGCGCGGCCGGCGTTCACCTCGGGCGCGACGATGGCGACCTCCGCACGGCACGGGCACTGCTGGGGGCGACGCGCATTATCGGCGTGTCTTGTTACGACTCCCTCGCGCTGGCCCGCGAAGCAGTTGCAGCCGGCGCTGACTACGTCGCCTTCGGCAGCTTCTACGCCTCGGCAACCAAGCCCAAGGCCGTGCGCTGCCCGATCGATCTATTACGCGAGGCGAGCCAGGAATTGGCCGTGCCCATCGTTGCGATCGGCGGCATTACGGCCGAAAATGCCGGGCCACTGCTGACCGCAGGCGCCAACCTGTTAGCGGTCATCGGCGCGCTGTTCGATAGCCCCGACACCACCGCCGCTGCGCGTGCCTTCGCTGCGCCGCTAGCGCATTCATCGTCCCTGAACAAGCGGAAATCACCATGACCTCACGCTCGCAGCAATGGTTCGCGCAAGCGCAAAAAGTATTGCCGGGAGGCGTCAATTCGCCGGTGCGCGCCTTGATCGTCGTAGGTGGTACGCCGCTTTTTTTCGTCAGCGGCGACGGCGCATGGCTTACCGATGCTGACGGCAAACGCTATGTTGATTACATTGGCAGCTGGGGCCCGGCTATCGTCGGTCA
>JANLSI010000527.1:0-2532 GCA_031362345.1 Pseudomonadota bacterium | reverse complement strand
CGACCACGGCGTGATCTGCACATATTCGATGGCGAGATTGTCGACCAGCGGGGCGAGCTTCTCGAGCACGAACTGGCGCTGCACGCTGGGACGCAGCAGATAGACGCATGCTACCAACACCACCAGCAACACGCTGGCGAGGATCACGTGACGACGGCGAATCTGGCGCGCCCGCGCCCATCGCTTGACTGCTTCAATGCGCGCGTTAGGCATGCGCTCGACTCCCCTCCCTATTTCATCCATGCAGCGATCAGTAGCCACGACCTGCGATCGCGCAGCGAATACTGGCATGATGTTGCAACCCTCGTAACCTCGGATAGCGGGACCTAAGTGTGCAGCGCACCTTAGCGGCTACGCCGCAATTCGTCGACAGCCACTCCGTTTACGGCGTGACGGCGCGTTTTGCCAGTGGCATCATCGCTACCACCGTCACCGACCATCAAGAAGTCGAACAAGCAAAACTACCGCCCATGACCAGCAACAAGATCGGTGCGATGACAGTTCCCGCCCCTGACACATCCATGACGCCGCACGCAGGTCGTACGCTGGCGACCTTCAAGGAGTTGGATCTTGCCTGCGGCGTGATCAAGGGCAGCGCCTTCCGTGTCTTCAAGGCGCTCGGCGAGCAATTAGCCGAAGGCGTGGACTTCCATTGCCACGACGCGCGCCTGGCGTCTTCGACACACGCGGAACTCGTGCTAACTGGGCGACTATATGCGGGTACCGTCAATGCCGTGCTGCTGGAAGATCGTGCGCAGGCATTGATCACAGCGCATCTGCGCACCGCCATGCCGCGTCGCTCCTGAACGCGCGGCCTTGCGCGCACGCGACTTCCGTTGAGTCCACCCGCCGCCTAGAATCGACAGCGTCCGCCGTTCACGGCATCGGCAAGTAAAAACCAGGGGGAGTCATGGCCAGCAATCTCGAAGAGATCGAATTGATCAAACAGCTCAAGGCGCGCTATTTCCGCTACATGGATACCCGTGTGTGGGAAGAGTGGTGCAAGTGCTTCACCGCCGATGTGGTAGCCACCTACGACGGTCCGCCGCGTCTCGATATGACCGCGTCGGTCGACCCCATTACCTGCAATGGTCGCGATAATCTGGTGGCGGCAGTCAGTGGTCTGTTCGTCGAAGCGCGGTCCGTTCATCAGGGTTATATGCCCGAAATAGAACTGACCAGCCCGACCACGGCCAAGGGTATCTGGTCGATGTGGGATTTCATCCGCTCGCCCAAGGGCAGCTTCAAAGGCTGGGGCCATTACCACGAGGATTACGTCAAGGAAGGTAACGAGTGGAAGATCAAGAAGATCTATCTGTCGCGGCTGCATACGGAAGAGACCTGGGGCGGGTTGTAAGCCGCTCCCCTGGTCTGCAATCTTCGACTGTGGGTCCGACTTCAGTCGGACCCACATAAGACTGAGGAATGAATCCTATGGACTTCGGCATCGTCTGTTTCCCGACCGACACCAGCATCGAACCCCAGGATCTCGCGCCGGCGCTGGAAGCGCGCGGCTTCGAGTCCTTGTTCTACGCCGAGCACACCCACATCCCGACCAGTCGTCGCTCGCCCATCGTCGGCGGCGGCGAACTGCCGGCCATGTATTGGCACAGCCACGATCAATTCGTCGCCCTCTCGATCGCCGCAGCAACCACCCGCACCCTCAAACTCGGTACCGGCGTCACGCTAATCACCGAGCATGACCCGATCAACCTCGCCAAGGCCGCCGCCTCGCTCGACCGGCTGTCGGGCGGACGGCTGCTGTTCGGCATCGGCGCGGGCTGGAACGCGGAGGAAATGGCAGACCACGGCGTGGCCTTCGCCGATCGCTGGCAGGTCACACGGGAACGCATGCTCGCCATACGCAGCATCTGGAACGACGATGTGCCCGAGTACCACGGTAAGTTTGTCGACCTGCCGCCGATGTGGTGTTGGCCGAAGCCCTTGCAGGCCGGCGGCCCACCGGTCTTGATGGGCGCCTACTCCAAATACGTGCCAGCGCGCATCGCTGAATACTGCGATGGCTGGATGCCGATTGAAGGCTTGATTGAAGACATTCCCACCGCGCTCGCCGCTATACGCGCGGCCCTGCAGGCGCGCGGGCGCGATCCGGCGAAGCTCGATGTTACGGTATTGGCGGAAGTGCGGGCCGAGCGCGGCCTCGATCCTAAGCGACTGGAACGCATGATCGCGACCGGTGCCAATCGCGTGCTATTGCCATTTGCGGATTTTGCGCGGGATGAAGCCTTGGTGATCCTCGATGAGTATGCGGAAGCGATTGCGCGGCTGGGATAAGCCGGTGCGCCAAAGCGCGGCGCTGCTCAAATCGACGGCAGGCCGATGCTGATGTCGTCTGCCAATAGCATGGTGCCGGCGCCCAACGAAGCCAGGGTGAACAAGCTGCCGCCGTCGCTGCCGGCATCGTAGGACAACACGCCGCTGGCTTCGTTGGGCGCCGGCACCATGCTATTGGCAGACGACATCAGCATCGGCCTGCCGTCGATTTGAGCAGCGCCGCGCTTTGGCGCACCG
>JANLSI010000516.1:0-1520 GCA_031362345.1 Pseudomonadota bacterium | reverse complement strand
TCGATCTGCTCGAGCAGCGTCCGCACCGAGCGGTCGATGACGCGATCGCCGATGCGCACCAGCGCGCCGCCCAACAACGTGGCGTCGACTTCACTGGTGAGGTGGATCTTGGAATTCGTGCGCTTCTCGAGTTCGGCGTGTAGCCGGCTCGTTTCCGCCGGGCTCATCACCACGGCACTCGTGACGTGTGCGCGCTGGATGCCCTGCTGCCGCTCGACGATGGCCTGGAACTCGCGAACGATCTCGTCGAACTCGCTCAACCGCTTCTTGCGCAACAGCAGGTCCACGAACAGCGCGACCGACTTGGTCACTTTACCGTCGAGCACCGACGCCAGCACCTTGCGCTTGTCGGCCTGCAGCACCTGCGGCGTCGACAGCAGCGCGCCCACACGCGAACTACCACCCAACACCACCGCCATGGCCTTCAAGTCTTCAAGCGCGCGCGGAGTCTCGCCCCGCTTTTCGGTCACGATGTGGAGTGCCCGTGCGTAACGCGCGCCGACCGTGGCGTCCTTCACCGTCCCGCTCCCACCTCGTCGATGAACTCGCCCATCAGCTTGCGCTGGTGCGCGTCATCGAGCTTCTCGCGCAGGATCTTCTCGGCCCCGCGCAACGAGATGTTGATCATCTGTTCCTTGAGCAGTTCTTTTGCCTTTTCCTTCTGCCGCGTCACTTCATCTTCCGCCTGCGCCAGCCGTGCCGTGGCATCGGTCTGTGCCTGCGTCCGCATTTCGCCGGCAACACGCTGCCCTTCGGCGACGCCTTCCTGGATCTTGGCGCGCTTCTGGGTCTCGATGTCGCGCAGCTGCACTTCAAGCTTCGCGCGCGCTTCGTCCGCGGCCGCCTGACGCTTTGCGGCTTCGGCGAATTCACCCGCGATCTTTGCGCGGCGCTCTTCGAGCATGCCCAGCACCGGCCCCCACGCGAACTTCCGCATCACCCAAAGCAGGATGAGGAAGCCGAGTATCTGGGTCGCTACCTGGCGGATGTCGATCAAACCGTTCATTCCACCTCCGGTGCTAAGCGGGCGCGCGAGGCGCGCAACCCGGACCCGCGTTGCGCCTGAATTACGCGATCTTTCCCGAGAGCAAGAACATCGTCACGAACGCATAGATCGTCAGTGCTTCGGCGAGAGCCGCGATGATGATCATCGCGAGCTGGATCTTCGCGGTCGCTTCGGGCTGACGGCCGATGGCCTGCATTGCACCCTGACCGATCAAGCCGAGGCCGATTCCGGAACCGATGGCGGCGATACCGATGCCGAGCGGAAGACCGAGGGCAAGCGCTGCCTGGAAGTTCATCGCATCTCTCCTTGAGTTGGTTAGTGGTGTGCGTGCTGCACGCCACCCTCATGCGCGTGTTCGTCGTGATGCTCGTGGGGAAGCATGAGGAGGACGTAAATCGTGCTCAGAACCATGAAAACTGCGGCTTGAAGCGTACTGGTGAGCAACGCCAAGAACAGGAACGGCACCTGGAGCGGCAGACCGATCGGCAAATGGGCGAACGACAGCGACGTGATG
>JANLSI010000514.1:0-3785 GCA_031362345.1 Pseudomonadota bacterium | reverse complement strand
CATTGACGACACGGGGTTTCCGAAGAAGGGTACGCACTCCGTCGGCGTCGCCCGTCCGTACTGCGGGCAGAGTGGCAAGAAGGACAACTGCCGGGTGGCGGTCTCGCTGTCGATTGCCACAGCTCACGGTAGCCTGCCGGTGGGCTATCGCTTGTACTTGCCTCGCGAGTGGACCGACGATGCTGCGCGCTGTGAGAAGGTCGGCGTTCCCGAAGCGACGAGTTTTGAGACCAAACCAGCGTTGGCGATGCGCCAGATCGAGTCGGCCCTGGCGGCGGGTTATCCGCGCGGTGTGGTGCTGGCCGATGCTGCCTATGGAGACGAGACGGCATGGCGCGAGCAGCTTGCCGGACACGGGCTGAGGTATGCCGTCGGCGTCAGGCCGGGCACCACGGTCTGGTGGGGAGCGTATCAACCCTTAGCAGCGCTGACGCCTGCGGGCGGCGTTGGCAGGCCGCGCCAGCGGCTGAAGCGCGACGCCAAGCACCAACCCGTTTCCGTTGAGCAACTGGCACGCGAGCTGCCGGCGCAGGTGTGGCGCACCGTGACATGGCGTCAAGGTACCTCGGGGCCACTTCGCTCACGCTTTGCGCGGGTGCGCGCCGCGCATCGCGACCGGGTGCGAGACGAGGAGTGGCTGATCATCGAGTGGGCCGAGGGCGCCGCTGAACCCGCCCACTACTGGCTCAGCAACCTTCCCAAGCGCCTGCCATGGCAGGCGATGATCGACACGGTGATGGGTCGTTGGCGCATCGAGCGCGACTACCAAGAGCTCAAGCAAGAGTTGGGACTCGGCCACTATGAGGGCCGCAACTGGCGAGGCTTCCACCATCACGCGAGTCTGTGCATCGCCGCGTACGGGTTTCTGATCCTTGAGCGGCTCGCCGGCAGTAAAAAAAACTCCGCTCGACTCCAAGCACCTGCCCTACCCACCAGCTTCCGCCCGCGCGGGGCCGGGGCCGATGCAACGTCATGAACCGACGTCGATCGCGACATGCCGTTTCCGTCTGGCACGTGCGATTGCACGAACGCTGCTGCAGTGCCCTTGTTGCGCCTACAGACGGATAAGATGAAATTAATAACACAGTCGTATTAGGACGCTGATCGATATTATCTGTTCAACGTCGGCGAGCGAATTCATGTGCGCGTTGAGCCCGTAGCACGCGGATGCAAGGCATAGTTCTAGTCGCCTTGGAACTTGTCGCGCGTGAGTGAGACCAGCTTTGATCTGGGCTGTGGTGCGTGCACGCCCTCGCGGTACGAGCGCTTGTCGAGCTTGGCTTTGACGCGCACCCGCCGTATCTCGAAATGCCAGGTCTGGCCACTAATCGGGCCAAGCCCGCCCATTTGCCAGAACAGCCATTGCATGACCTCCACGCGTCCGCGACCGGAGGCGCCGATGTAGCGCCCGAACTTCTCGCCGAGGTACTGCATGATGGCGCCCGACTCGGCTAACACCAGGGGCGGGCCGCCATCGGTCGGTGCGTCATCACGCAGCACCGGCACTTTCCCCGTGATGGCGCCGCCGAGCAGCGCGGGATCGTGCTGTTCACCCTTGCTCAAATCCACCGGTATCAAACGGTAGATGAGACTCAGCTCTTCAAGGGCGATCACCACCTTCAGGACATTGGGGCTGGTCGCGAAATAGAGTTCCAGCATGGCCGTGCCTCGATGGTGTGCCGTCGTATCAGCGCGCGCGACGCTGTCAGTCGTTGCTGATGACGAGTTTGCCGAAATGCCCGGCGTCCTGCATGCATTGGAAGGCCGCGCGCGCATCGGCGAAGGCGAACTGGCGATCGATCACCGGTTGCAATCCATTGGCACTGAAGGCCGCGTTCATGGCTTCGAACATTTCGCGACTGCCGACATAGATACCTTGCACGCACAGACTCTTGAACAGCACAGTGATCGGATTGACCATGGCTTCGAAACCGGTCAGGACGCCAATGAGCCAGATATTGCCGCCGAAGCGCGCCGCCGCGCAGGATTTCTCGAAGGTGCCAGCGCCGCCGACCTCCACCACGTGATCGACGCCGAGCCCGCCGGTCAATTCCAGCACGCGTTGATCCCACGCGGGATGCTGGCGGTAATTGATGGTCTCGTCGGCCCCGAGCACGCGTGCGCGCGTGAGCTTCTCGTCGCTGCTCGACGTGATTATTACCCGCGCACCATGCATCTTCGCGATCTTCAGTGCGAACAGCGACACGCCGCCGGTGCCGAGCACCAGCACTGTCTCGCCCGCCCGCAGACGGCCCTTGCTGACCAGTGCATGCCAGGCGGTGAGCGCCGCGCAGGGTAGGGTAGAGGCCTGCGCATAACTCCAGCCGGCCGGCATCGCGACCGCGCCTTCCTCGCTCAGCACGGCGTGTTCGGCAAGCATGCCCGGTTGCCGACCACCCAGTGCGGACTCCATCACTGCTGGCGAAATATTGCCGGCATTCCAGCGCCCGAAGAACGTGCCGGCGACTTTGTCACCGATCGCGAAACGCGTGACACCTGGCCCGACCGCGACCACATCGCCGGCGCCGTCGGAGCAGGGCACT
Source organism: Pseudomonadota bacterium (assembly GCA_031362345.1). Lineage (GTDB taxonomy): Bacteria > Pseudomonadota > Gammaproteobacteria > JADJYF01. The sequence continues at coordinate 1,242 of JANLSI010000514.1, read as the reverse complement.
AGCGGCCAACGGTCCTGATCCACATAGCCGAGCACGTGCAGCAGATCGCGATAGTTGAGCGCTACCGCGCGCACGCGCACGACGATTTCGTGGGGGCCGGGCTGGGGAATGGGAAGCGTGGCGGCGGTCAAGGCATCGATGCCGCCGTTTGAATTGATTTGCCAGGCGTTCATGGGCGTTCTCCGTTCAGGTTTGGCGCGACTATATAGGGCGCGACCATGACGCAGAAGGGGCACAACACGGTCGCACCTCCACACCCCGCCTAGGCATTATGCACAAAGCATGATGCAGCTCGGGTCTTGGTCTCGACTCCCGCCATGACCATGATTACCCTGCGCTCAGCCAAGGATGAGGACGCACCATGTTGAGCTCCAACAGCGGCGAATCAGTGCACGGCGTGGGATTGTCGCAGCTCTTGCTGCTGACCGCCGTGGTGGGCCTGGTGCTGGCCATGCTGCAGGCACTTACCCACGTCACTAGCGGCTACGGTATCGAAGATTTCCTCGGTTGGGTCGACCCGGGTGCTAGTGCACGGATGCAGGCGCTGTGGCATGACACGTTCGAGCGCATCGCATTGCCGGGTCTGCGCTGGACGCCCCATCTCTATCTGGTCGTCGACACGGCCCTTTTCATGCCGCTCTATGGTTTGTTGCTGCTGGCGATTGGCGATTACCTTGCCTATCGGCTGACGCGACGCTTCGCGCTGCGCTGCGCTCTTATGCGCTGGTTGGTGTCCCATCAGTTCGGCGCGCTGGCGGGAGTGCTGCTGCTGGTGGACTATGTGGAGAACGCCGTCGGCCTGGCGCGGCTCGACGCGCTGTGGATGTTTTTCGTCAGCTTCGTCCTGCAGCTCTTGGTTGCGCGCGCCTTGCTGCGCCCGACATCGCGCTTTTTGCCCGGTAATTCGGCCGAGACGCGCCAGGCCTGGTTGCGCGACAAGTGGCGTGGTCTTGGCAGTTTATCGTCGGCCATAGTCTTGCTCGGGATCGTGATCTTAGGTGGGACGCTGGCCCTCCAGTATGGGAATGATGCATTCCCGCCGTATGTCGGTCAAAAAAAGGGAGAGTTTTCCCACCTTTTCTAAAATGGGAGAGGGGGTATCCGGGAAGATTCGGGGATTTTCGGGATTTCTATATCCCGGTGTGAATGGTATATCTATGATCCCGGTCGGTACGACTTTTCTGAAAGTGCGCGATGTACGTCCGAACTATCGATTTGTTAGACATAGGCACCTAACTTTTT
>JANLSI010000686.1:0-2150 GCA_031362345.1 Pseudomonadota bacterium | reverse complement strand
CTGCACCCGGCTGTTCGCCGAAATGGGCGTCGACGTCATCAAAATCGAAATTGCGCCTACTGGCGATCGCACGCGTTTGGTGTCGAAAATGCGCAACGAGCGCGACCTGTATTTCGTCCAGCAGAATCTTAACAAGCGCAGCATCGCCATCGACTTCAGCCAAGCAGGCGGGCTCGACTTGGTGCGCGAACTGGTGCCCCATTGCGACGTGGTCGTGGAGAACTACAAGCCCGGCGTCATGCAGAGCATGAGGCTAGCCTATGAGGCTCTGAAGAAGCTGCGCGAGGAATTTATCCTCTGTTCGATCTCGGCGCTGGGCCAGCGCGGGCCCTTGTCCCATAAGCCAGGTTACGACTACATCGCCCAGGCCTATGCTGGCGTGACCTCCATGATCGGGCCGCGTGACGATTCACCCTATATTCCCTTGCTCGGTCTGGGCGACGTCAGCACCGGCGTACACGCGGCCTTTGCCATTGCGGCGTCCTTGCTGTATCGCGCACGCACCGGTCGCGGTCAGTATCTCGATATCGCCCTGCTCGATTGTTACTACCACGCCCATGAAGTAAACGTGCATCAGTTCAGTGCCAGCGGCGGTGAAATCAAACCGATGCGCAGCGGTCGGCATCTGAGCTATCTGTGCCCAGCCGGTGTGTTCCGCGCCACCGGTGGCGACGTGGTCTTGATGGGCTTCCTGCATCATTGGGCGGATGTCTGCGCGGCGATGGGTCGCCCCGAACTGAGCACCGCGCCGGGCTGGGCGAGCGATGCCGAGCGCGTGACCCACATGGACGAAGTGATAGCGCTGGTCGAGGCCTGGCTGCAAACCTTCCCCGATGTCGACAGTGCCATCGCCGCGTTCGATGCCCACGACGTACCCTGCGCACCGGTGCTGTCTATCGAACAGACGGTCAGCCACCCGCATTTCATTGCGCGCGGCACGATACGCACTATCGTCGATCCGGTGGCGGGGGAATTCCAAATTCCAGGTATGCCGATCAAGACCTCGGACTTTGCGGCCAACAACGACTATGTCGCGCCCTTGCTGGGTGAACACAACGAAGAAATCCTAAGCGAACTGTTGGGCAAGAGTGCGGCTGATATCGATGCGCTGCGCACGGCCGGCATTGTGTTTTCCAAACCCTTTTGAGCGCCGTGCCGTTGGCCGGTACCCTGACCTAGCGAGGAACCCGTCCATGGACGAGACCACCAGTCCGCACCGCTATCTGACTCCAGAGCGGATCATGATTCGCGACACTGCGCGCGAATTCACCATGAATGAAGTCTTGCCGGTCGCCAATGTGCTCGACCCACTGCAGGGCGAGATCCCCATGGCGCTGCGCCACAAGCTGGCCGACATGGGCTATTTCGGCATTCGTATTCCGGAGCAATACGGCGGCAGTGGTCTGGGCGTGTTCGAGTACTGCCTGATTTCCGAGCAGTTGGCGCGCGGCTGGATGAGCGTCGCCAGCCTCATTGCGCGCGGTAATGGCATCATGACCATGAGCCTGCTCGATGATGCCCAGCGCGCGCAAATAATGCCGCGCGTGGTGCGTGGCGAATATCTGGGCGCGATGTCTTTGTCGGAGCCGGACACCGGTTCAGACCTGGCCTCGATTTCCTGCCGTGCCGAACGGGACGGTAACGAGTGGGTCATCACCGGCAATAAGTACTGGTGCACTTTTGCCGACGGTGCCGACTACATTCTGTTATTCGCGCGCAGCTCAGCGCCACCCGATGCGCAACGTCGTCATCTCGGCATCAGCGCCTTCCTGTTGGACAAACCACGGGGCGCTTTCCCGCACGGTGTGCAGGGCGCGGAGATCCCTAAGATTGGCTATTTCGGCTGGAAAACTTTTGAGCTCGCGTTCGATCATTTCCGCGCACCGGCGAGCGCCTTGATCGGCGCCGAAGGCAAGGCCTTCTACGCGCTGGCCCGTGGACTGGACGAAGCCCGTGCCCATACCGCCGCCCGTTCGATCGGACTCGCCCAGGGCGCATTGGAAGACGCCCTGGCCTACGCCCAACAGCGTTAGCAGTTCGGTCGGCCGATATCGGAATTCCAGGATCTGCGCTTCAAACTGGCGCGCATGGCGACCGACATCGAAGCGGCGCGCCAGCTCTTGTACTACGTCTGCGATCGCATCGATGGC
>JANLSI010000343.1:0-5787 GCA_031362345.1 Pseudomonadota bacterium | reverse complement strand
GGGCGCAGGGCGGTCTGATTCATGACCGGCTTAGCGGCAGCGCCGGCCGCTTATTGACCGTCGTCCGCGACGGCTGCCGGCGCGGCGGCTCGTCAACCGAGCGCGAGCAGGGTTTATAGGATGAAGTAGTGATCGTCGAACATCGTCAGCTTGCCACGCGCAATATCGCGAGCGCTTGTGCGTGCAGCGCGTCGCTCCCAGCGGCGACCGCCCGCCCACCGCCACGCATCGGCTGGCCCGACCAGTCGGTGACGACACCGCCAGCGGCCTCGATGATGGGGATCAAGGGCGCGACGTCGTAGAAACCGAGATTGGCTTCCACCACCAGATCGACATAGCCCGCCGCCAGCAGGCAATAGCCATAGCAGTCAGCACCGAAACGCGTCAGGCGCACGGCCTTAGCCAGGGCATTGAAGGCATCGAGTTCAACACCCGCCGCGAACATCTCGGGCGTGGTTGAAAACAGCGTCGCAGCAGCCAGGTTGCGATCGCGCCGACAGGCGAGCCGCGTGCGCTGTCCGTGACTGAAAAGATCGGCCTGCCCCGCGCCGCCGATAAAGCAATCCCCCGTAAAGGGTTGACTCATCATGCCGTAGCGCGGCACACCGTCCTCCAGCAGTCCGACCAGGGTGCCCCAGGTCGGCATGCCACTGACAAAGCTGCGCGTACCGTCGATCGGATCGATGATCCACGACCACACGCTCGTACCGCGTTTGTCCGCTTGCTCCTCGCCCTGAATGCCGTGGTCAGGAAAGCGCGCGCTGATGGCGGCGCGCAAAGCCGCCTCGGCGGCTTTGTCCGCCACGGTTACTGGATCAAAGCCACCGTCAGCGTCTTTGTTATCGATGGCGATAGGTGCGCGGAAGCGCGGCAAAGTCTCGCGGGCGGCGACCTCGGCCAGGTGCTGAAAGAATTCCCAGATAGTGTCGCGATCGAGACCAGCCATGAAGGTTCCGCGTGTGCTGAGGACGGTGAGGGACGCGCCATGATCGCATCGCCCCTGGGGCTTGCCAACCATGCCCCACGCGCCGACGCGTTACGGCACAATGACCGGCTTGGCCAATGTTCGAGGAGCGCGCGATGTTGTGGACGAATCTGTGCAAGCTCTGCGCTGCGAGCCGGCCAGCGCCGGGACACACGCGCTGATGGCAGCGCGCGTGGCGACCACCGCAGCGCAGCTCATCCTGCAGTGGCCGCGCACGCTGCTTGTCATGCTGCTCGCACTACTCGGCGTATTCGCAGCACAGCTAGCGCATATCACGGTCGATGTCTCGGCGCGCACCTTAGTGGCCGCCGACGCTCCCGAGCTGCGTGCATGGCGCGAAACCATCCGTGTCTTCCACCTGCCGGAGTCGGTCATGGTGACGGTCGAGGCGCCCGGTGGCCTGCAACACCCGCCCAACCGCGCCTTGATCGAACAATTACAGCGCGAGATCGCGGCCCTGCCGGGGGTGGCCGCCGTATCCTCGCTGCTCGATGCGCCGCTGGTGCAGCAGGTGCGCGGTTCGCTGCTGCAGCTAGAGAAGAATCGCCGCACCCTGCGCAGCCCCGACGTCGACTTCGTCACCGCCAGCACTGAACTGGCCAACAGCCCCTTGTTCCGCAACGTGCTCCTGAGCGCCGACGGCCACACCAGCGCCCTGCTGGTCGAACTCCGCACGCCAGCCGCCCATGGCGCTGCCGACGATGAACCACCCGAGGCCAAGCACGCCGCCCACGCCCAAACCGTCACCGCCCTGCGCACCGTGCTCGAAGCCCATGCCGCCGGCGCCCAGCTCGGCCTGGTCGGCGCGGCGGTCCTGGCTGAAGAGATCGCCCATGCGGTGCGCAACGACATGCTGCGCCTGCCCTTGCTAGTGCTGCTGGTGATGGTCGCCCTGATTGCGGCCGGCACCCGTCGCCCACCGGTCCTCGAATTCACCTGCGGGGCCTATGCCGTCATCGCTGCTACCGGCCTGTGGCAGCTTTCCCACGGCGTGTTCGGCGTAACGCCAGCGGCGGCCCTGCCGCTGGTGGTGGTGATCGCGGTCAGTCTCGCCTTCACCTTGCGCGTCAGCTACAAGCTGCACGTCTCGCGGACCACCGCCGACGATCCCCATGCGGTGCTGGCGGCGACCGTCGAGCATGCGCTTAGCGCCAGCCTGCCCGCGACTGGCGTGCTGCTACTGCTAGGCATCACGTTGTCGCTGAGTCCTTTGTTGCCGGTGCACGAGCTCGGCGGCATGCTGCTCTGTGGTCTGGCGTGCGCGTGGCTGGCCGCGTTTGGCATGGGCCCCTGCCTGCTCGCGGTAGCGCGGCGGCGCCCGCAGGCGTTGGCGCCAGTGCCGCTTGGGGTACCGGCGCGCTGGCTGAGCGTGGCGCTGGCCTGCGCGCTGGCCGTCGCGGCGATCGGCGGCCTGCCCCGTTTCATCCAGGAAAGCGGCATCGCCAACTACCTGCCGGCCACCAGCACCACGCGCGATGCGCTGGCTTTGACCGACCAGCGCTTCGGTGGCGCACTCAGTTTCGATGTGGTGCTCAAGCTGCCTGCCACCGCGATCGCGGCCGCGCCGCCCCCACTAGTCGCCGACGACCCCTACCGTGCTGGCGCCGGCGACAGACCCGGCGATGACACCTGGTTCACCTCTGAACGGGTCAAACGTATTGAAACTATTCATCACTGGCTCGAACAGCAGCCCAGTGTCGGACGCGTGCTGTCGCTGGCCTCGCTGCTGGCGGTGGGTCAGCAATTGAACGATGGCGTGGCGCTCAGTCCCTTTGAACTGAATGTTATGTACAAACGCCTGCCGCGGGCCGTGCGCGCGTCGCTCATCGATCCCTTCGTGCAGTTGCAGCGCAATCAAGCGCGCATCCACGTGCGCATGCACGACGTGCCCGCCGGAGTGACCCGCGCGACCTTACTAGCACGGCTCGAAATCGATCTGCAGCAGCACTTTGGACTGACCACCGAGGACTATCGTTTGAGCGGGTCCTATGTGGTCTACGCGCACATGGCCGACCTGCTGCCACCGACCTTGGTGGTACTGGGTGCGCTCGCCGCATTGGCCAGTCTCGCTCTGGTGATCGTGAGCGGTCGCACACCACGCGCTGCCAGCCGCATGCTGACCCCGGCCCTGATCGCAGCGCTGGGTGTGATGGGCGTCGCCGGCTGGCATAGCCTGCGTCTGGATGTACTCACGGTGTGTGCAAGCGGTGTGGCTTTCGCGCTGTTCGTACAGATCCGAACTGCCGGTCGCCGCCTGATCGAAGCACCGGCGCCGGCCGCCTTGCAGGACGGCAGCGCACCGCCGCCGGTACGCGATCCCTATGGCAGCACAGTCATCGGACTTGGCACCGTCAGTGTCGGCGCCGGTCTCGCTACCATGGGCACGGCCGCTTTCGCACCCACCGCTCATTTCGGTGTGTTGTGCGGCGCGACAGTGACACTCGCCCTGCTCGCCTCGCAACGGGTCAGCGGTTTGCGTCGGCGCTTTGATTGAATCCACCCCCACGCCCGGCATGCGTCTATGCGCACGGCCTTCGTTTGCTTATCCGATAGCGCTGGATTATGGTTCGGACCCGCGCCGTAATCCGACACTCAGTTCCTGGAGGCAGCCATGAAATCACGCACTACGACCTTACGTACGTCGGCCGGCAACTTGATCTGTGCACTGCATTTCGCACTCGGCCTCGCCTGCGCGATGGCCGCCACCAGCGTCGCTGCCGACGAAACCTGTCTGTCGCCCTATATGGCGAAGATCGTCGGCCAGGAAGATTTCATCTACATCTGGACGCTAGGCGTGCCAGGCCTCGGCGACGAACAGGACAAGCTCGTCACCGTTGACGTCAATCCGGCCTCGCCGGCCTATGGCACGGTGATCGCATCGCTGTCAGTCGGTGGCCGCAACGAAGCGCACCATTCGGATCTGACCGACGACCGTGCACTGCTGTGGGCCGGTGGTCTCGACACCAACAAGATTTTCATTTTCGACATTAAGAGCGACCCGGCCAAGCCGACGTTGAAGAAGACTATCGGCGATTTCGTCGAAAAGAGTGGCGGCGTCGTCGGCCCCCACACCACCTATGCCCTGCCCGGCCGCATGCTGGTGACGGGTCTGTCCAATCACAAAGATCACAGCGGCACCACGGCGATGGTCGAATACACCAACGACGGCGAGTACATCGCGACCTACTGGATGCCCAAAGACGGGGACCTGCAGGGCGCAGCGAAATCCGGCAAGTTCGCCGATGGTTACGGCTATGACGTGCGTGCGCTGCCGCGTCTGAACGTGTTGTTGACCTCGTCGTTTACCGGCTGGAACAACTACATGATGGATCTCGGCAAGATGATGGGCGATGGCGAGGCCATGAAGCACTTCGGCAACACCGCCGTGGTGTGGAACCTGCACACCCGTAAACCGAAGAAGATCCTCGACGTGCCGGGCGCACCGCTAGAGATCCGCTGCGCCTGGGGCGCAAGCCATGACTACTGCTTTACCACCACGGCGCTGACCTCCAAGATCTGGTTGCTAGCGGCCGATGCCAAGGGCGAATGGACCTCCGCAGCGGTCGGTGACATCGGTGACGCCAGCAAGATCCCGCTGCCGGTAGATATCTCCATCTCGGCTGACGACAAGTTGCTGTGGGTCAACACCTGGAACGACGGCATGACGCGTCTGTTCGACATCTCCAATCCGCACAAGGCGAAAGAGATCTTCACGCAGAAAATTGGTGACCAAGTCAACATGCTGTCCCAGAGCTGGGATGGCAAGCGGATATATTTCACCTCGTCCCTGCTCGGTAACTGGGACAAGAAGGAAGGCAAGGCCGGCGATGTGCAGTACTTCAAGGCCTATGGCTGGGATGGCAAGCAGCTGAAACAGAAGTTCGCCATCGACTTCATCACCGCCAAACTCGGTCGTCCCCATCAGATGCGTTTCGGCGCGCGCGCCCTGTATGCCGCGCAGCCGGCCGCCCAAGCGCGGCTCGCGGCGCAGCCCTGAGTGGGCATTAGCGTCCCACACGAGTGACTCCCTTGCGGCGGATGCGCACAAGCGCATCCGGCCTGTTGATGCTTGCCGCGCTGCTTGCTGGCAACGCGGTGGCCCACGAGAAATCCCAGACACCCGCCGTGGTACTGGCGCCGGGTTACAGCACGCTCAACTACGACGCCCCCGTGCCGGGTAGTTATCAACTGCCACCGGTACAGCCGGCAGCCGACGCGCCCTACCTCGATTCCAAAGCCAAGCGCGGACGCCTGCACGAACTCTATGCCGGCCGCGTCACCTTGCTCAGTTTCATCTATACCCACTGCGACGACGTCAACGGCTGCCCGCTGGCTAGTTTCGTCATGGGACAGATCGCCAAACGCCTGCAGGCCGACCCGCGTATCGCGCCCAAATTGCGCCTGGTGAGTTTCAGTTTCGATCCCCAGCGTGACACGCCGGCCGCCCTCGAACGGTATGCCAAGCCTTTCCGTCCAGCGGGTGTCGACTGGGATTTCGTCACCAGCCCCGACCTCGCATCCCTTGCGCCCACGCTCGCGGCCTATCAACAATCGATCCAGCAAAGCGCAGGTCACGCCTACGCGCACATCCTGCGCGTCTTCCTCATCGACTCGCACAATCGCGTGCGCAATATCTACAGCCCAGCCTTCCTGCACGCCGATACCCTGGCGGCGGATGTCGAAACGGTACTGCTGGAGCAAGGCGACATCGCCGCCGACGGGCAGACTGCTGTAGGCGCTGTCGCCGCGCGTGCCGCCGCGCCGGGCGACAACCCGTGGCTCGGTCTACCGCCGGCCAGCGC
>JANLSI010000336.1:0-6187 GCA_031362345.1 Pseudomonadota bacterium | reverse complement strand
GCGCCCCACGCCGTGCATGCCGCGCCGGTCATCGATCAGGCGCAGATCTTTGCCGCACGTCGTGAAGTGCTGGCGGTGTATATGAGCGAAGAAGTCGAGAACTATCTGATGGAAATCGTCTTCGCGAGTCGCGCGCCGGCCGCCTATGGCACCGATCTCGCCGGCTGGCAGGCCTATGGCGGTAGTCCACGCGCGACCATCGCCATCGATCGCGCGGCGCGCGCCCACGCCTGGCTGCGCGGCCAGGACTTCGTGAGTCCGAACGATGTACAGGACGTCGCCAAAGACGCCCTACGCCATCGGGTGATCCTGAACTATGAAGCCGCCGCCGACGGCGTGACACCCGATCGCTTCGTCGACGAGCTGCTCAAACGTATCGCCGTCCCCTGAGCGCGGCATCGATGCTCGCCAGCGCGCCATGAGCGCCCGTCCCACCAACGCTGCCAATGCCAAGCCTGCTGGACTGGAACGGGTCGAGCCGCAATTGCGCGAACTGCTGGCCCTGGCCGGGCCGGCCAGTGCGCTACCGCAATGGACGCGCAGCATCCGCGCGCGGGCCAGCGGGCCATTTCTGTCGCGGCTGCGCGGACGCGGCATGGAATACGACGAATCCCGTCCCTATCTGCCGGGCGATGACATCCGCCAGCTCGACTGGCGCGTGACTGCGCGCACCGGCCGCCCCCATACCAAGCTGTTCCGCGAAGAACTGGAACGCCCCGTGCTGATCTGCGTCGACTACCGCCGCACCATGTTCTTTGCTACGCGCGGCGTGTTCAAAGCCGTGCAGGCGGCGCGGGTCGCCAGTCTTCTGGCGTGGCGCGCCCAACAGAACCGCGACCGCGTCGGTGGCCTGTTATTCGCCGACCATGTTCATCACGAGCTGCCGCCGCGGCGCGGCAGTACCGCGACCATGCAATGGCTGAAGCTACTAGTCGCGCAGGCGCCTGTGCAACGTGCCGCGCCGCCGACCGCCGCCGCAGCAAGCGCGCCGCTGACCGACGCCTTAAAGCGCGTCGCGCGGGTCGCCAAGCCCGGCACCCTGGTGTTCGTGATCAGTGATTTTCGTGGTTTGGATGAGGCCGCCAGCGCGGTGCTGGCGCAGCTCAGCCTACATGCCGACGTCGGCCTGGTCGCCATCCACGACCCGCTCGAAGCGCTATTTCCAGAATTCGACGGCGTGGCCAACCTCGCCGATGGCGAACGTAGCCTGCGGCTGGCAGGCGTGAGTGTCGCCGAGCGCGAATCCTATGCCGCCCAGTTCAGCGCGCGACTGGCGGCGGTGCGCCAGATCTGTCGCGAGCGGCGCATGCTCTTCACGAGCATGGATACCTGCGTTGATCCGACCACGTCTTTGATCAAACTGTTCGGCGGCTGAGCGATGGATCCCACCGCGCTGCCCTTACGCGACATCCATCTACCACCGCCGGTTCCCTGGTGGCCACTGGCGAACGGCTGGTGGCTGCTGCTGGCCGCCGTGATGCTGTCAGCCCTCGTGCTCGCCCTGTGGCGACTGCCGCGCGGCACGCTGCGTGCGCGCTGCGACGCTTGGCTATTTGGTCCGCGTGGCATTGCGCGCGGTGTGTTCGGCGTGCGGCGCTTGGCGCTGGCGGAACTGCAGCGCATTGAGAACAGCCTGGCTGCCGAGGGCAATGTGCATGACAGCGCGCGCGCGCTGTCCGCTCTATTGCGACGCATCGCCCTGCGCGTGCATGGGCCCGCCGCCGCCAACCTCGACGAACAGGCCTGGCTGCACATCCTCGCCAGTATCAGCGCCGCACCGCTGCCCGCTGATCTGCTCGATATCCTGCGCCACGCACCCTACTCGCCGCGCGCGGCCGGTGCCGTGCAAGTGCAGCGCTGTCGCGACATCATGAGCGCGCTGCGGCCGTGGATGAAACGACTGCGCGTTCCCTATCGTGTGAGCCAGAGCCTGCCCGATGCTGCACTTTGAGCTGCCGTGGATACTCGCACTGTTGCCCCTGCCGTGGCTGTTGCGCTACCTGCTGCCGATAGCCGCTGGCGCCGCTGGCGCCAGTCTGCGCGTGCCGGAACTGCGCGATTTCGAGGTGCTTGCCGCGCGCGGCGGCCGCGCCCGGCCGACCAGCTCACGCCTGCTGCTGGCAACGCTGATCTGGGGGTTACTGCTGGCTAGCGCCGCGCGACCGGAGTGGTTGGGCGAGGCCATCGAGCTGCCCATCAATGGCCGTGATTTGATGATCGCTGTCGACCTTTCTGAAAGCATGCACGAAAGCGATTTTGTCTTGAACAGCCAGCCCGTCGACAGGCTCACCGCCTGCAAGGCGGTGGCGCGCGAATTCATCTCGCGGCGTATTGGCGACCGCATCGGCCTCATCCTGTTCGGCCAGCAGGCCTATTTACAGGTGCCGCTGACTTTCGATCACCAAACGGTTCAGCAATTGCTCGACGAGGCTGTCATCGGTATCGCCGGTCGACAGACCGCGATCGGCGACGCACTGGGTCTCGCCGTCAAACGACTGCGCGCACAGAAAACCCGCCACAAGGTCTTGATCCTGATGACCGACGGACGCAACACGGCCGGCGCGATCGAACCGCTGCGCGCCGCCGAGCTCGCCCACGACGCCGGCCTTACCGTACACACCATCGGCATCGGCGCCGACGAGGCCATGCAGCGCGGTTTCTTCGGCTCGGTACGCATCAACCCGTCGCAAGACCTGGACGAGGACAGCTTGCGTGCGATCGCGAAGAAAACCGGTGGACGCTATTTCCGTGCGCGCGACGCCAGCGAATTCGAAAAAATCTACCAGGAGATCGATAAGCTTGAGCCGGTCGAGCATGACGGTTCCCATTTTCGCCCGACCACGGCCTTGTTTTATTGGCCGCTGGCTGCCGCGTTGGGTTTGTACTTTGTGCTCATGGGGTGGGCGCCGCGCACGCCGCCTGGTGAATTGGCGTGAGTGGCGATTTTCATTTCCTGCGGCCACTGTGGTTGCTGCTGCTCGCGCCGCTGGTGGCTTGGGTATGGTGGTCGATGCGCACGCGCGCCCGCGGCAGTCTGTGGTCACGCGTCTGCGACGCCGCGCTGCTGCCCTTTGTCGTGCAGGACAGTGGCAGCGAGGTAAAGAGTCGCGCCACGTGCTTGCTGATCGCCGCCGGCACCCTTGCCATCGTCGCCCTCGCCGGCCCGGTATGGGAGCGCCTGCCGGTCCCCGTATTTCGCGCCGACGCGGCGCTCGTGATCGCGCTCGATCTGTCCACTTCCATGACCGCTGCAGACATCAAACCCACGCGTCTCGCGCGCGCCAAATACAAAGTCGCTGATCTGCTGCGTGGGCGCAAAACCGGTCAAACCGCCTTGCTGGTGTTCGCCGCCCAAAGCTTTGTTGTCACGCCCTTGACCAACGATACCCAGACCATCGGCGCGCAACTGCAAGCGCTCGAAACTTCCATCATGCCCAGCCAGGGCAGTGAGCCCGCCAGCGCGCTGGCGCTCGCCGGCAAACTGCTACAGCAGGCCGGCATGCCAGAAGGCGATGTCCTGCTCATCACCGATGGCGCCGACGACGACGCTATGAGCCGCGCCCGCGACGCCGCTCAAGCGGCCAGCTTTCGCTTGAGTGTGCTCGGTATCGGCAGCCATGACGGCGCGCCCATTCCCGATGCCGATGGCGGCTTCACCAAGGCCAGCAACGGCACGGTGATCATGACGCGTCTCGATAGTGACAGCCTGCAGGCTGTGAGCAATAGCGGCCGCGGCATTTATCTCGAATCGCGCGCCGACGACAGCGATGTCACCGCCCTCAACAGCTACTTCGACAGCGAGCACGCCGCCCATGCCCAGCGCCTGGCGCAGCTCGCCAGCAGCCAGTGGTATGAACTAGGGCCATGGCTGGTACTGCCATTGTTGCCACTCGCGGCCCTGGCTTTTCGACGCGGCGTGCTGGGCTGGTTGGCCGCCGTGGCACTCGCCAGCCTGACGCCGCGTCCCGCCACAGCGGACTGGTGGCGCACGCCCGATCAGCTCGGCCACCAAGCCTTCGAGGCTAAGGACTATGCGGCTGCCGCGCAAGAATTCGACAACCCCGCGTGGCGTGCCGCCGCGCGCTACCGCAAGGGTGATTTCACTGGCGCGGCGCAAGATCTGAAGGACGACGACACCGCGCAGGGCCACTACAACCGCGGCAACGCGCTCGCGCGCCAGGGTCAGTTCGGCGCGGCGCTAGCGGCCTATGACGAGGCCCTCAAGCGCGCGCCCGACGACGGCGACGCCAAATACAACAAGGAACTGATCGAGAAGCAGCTGCGCGCAGAGCAACAGAAAGATCAGCCGCAGCAGCCCGGCCAGTCGAACAAACGCGAGAGAGATCCCCGCAGCGAGCGCAGCGAGCAGCAGTTCAGCGGCGACAAGGGCGGCCAGTCCGAACAGGACAGCTCCGGCGCGACCAACGCCGGCGGCGGCGAGCGCTCGAGCGATGATCAGCGCAACGACGAAGCGAGCCAGAATTCCCAGGCCCAGGGTCAATCGCGCGACAAGCTTGAGCCGTCCACGACCGATGCGGACCAGCACGACGACCCGCCTGCGCAAGAACCAAGCGCGCAAGACGCAGCGGCGACAGCGCTAGAGGCGGAAAACAATCAAGCCACCGAACAGTGGCTAAAGCAGATTCCGGACGATCCGGCCGGGCTACTGAGACGCAAATTCGAATACCAGTACAAGCAAATGTATGGCGACAAGCCCAACGAGGGGAACCCATGGTGAAGCGTCTCGCGCGGCGACTGATCTGGCTGCTGCTGGTGTTGCACGGCGCGGCATGGGCGGCGGTCACTCTTCAGGTCAATCCCGAGCGGGCCGTCAGCAATCAGTCCGTGGAATTGACCTTCAGTGTCACCGGCGACGTCGACGCCGAACCCGACTTCAGTGCCCTTGAGCGCGCTTTTGAAATCCTCAACCGCACGCATCAGACCACCAAGATCTGGCTGAACGGCCAGAGCGAAGAATCGACCACCTGGGTGTTGACGGCCATGCCGCGCGAGACCGGCACGATAGTCATCCCCGCCATCAGCTTCGGTCGCCAGTCGAGCACCGCGCGCGAACTCGTGATCGGCGATGCACCCGCCCCGACCAGTGGCGCGACAGACGACGCCGACATCATGCTCAAGGTCTCGGTTGCGCCACAATCACCCTATGTGCAGCAGCAGGTGGTCTACACTATGAAGCTCCTGCATCGCGTCGATCTCGCCAACCCGCGCTTTTCGGATCTCACTGCCAGCGTCGACGCAGTCATCAAACAACTGACCACTGGCCGCCAGTTCACCGAGCAGATCAATGGCCGGACCTATGACGGCTTCGAGGTGAAGTACGTGGTGTTCGCGCAGAAGAGCGGCAAGCTGCGTCTCGCGCCCATGAGCCTCACGACCGAGGTGGCCATCGGGCGGCGCTCAGTATTCGACCCGTTCGCACAGTCACTGAGCACCCGACGGGTCGAGTCGCAGGCCATCGAACTCGAGGTCAAAGCGGTGCCGGCCAGCTTCCCGCCCGGCGCCACTTGGCTGCCGGCCAAGCGCCTGCGTTTGTACGAAGAATGGGATCCGGACGTCAACAGCGCGGAAGTCGGCCTACCACTCACGCGCACCCTGTCCCTGTGGGTAGATGGCCTGCTGGCGGGAACCCTGCCAACACTCAAGCAGGCCACGCCAGACGGCATCAAACTCTATCCCGACCAGGCGCAATCCACCGAGCAGGACACTGCCAACGGTTACAGCACGACGCTCCAGCAGAAATTCGCCATCGTCGCGAGCCGCGCTGGCGAGGTGCAAATCGAGGAGCTCACCCTTCCTTGGTGGAATGTCGAGACCGACCAACTGGAAATCGCGCGTCTGCCGGCACGGCCACTAACGGTCAGCGCCGCGAGCACTGCCGCGCCACCACTGGCGGTGCCTGCCCCTGCGCCAGCACCGACCACGGCCGTCAGCGCCGCCCCTGCGAGCGCAGCAACGGCGCTCACAGCGTGGCGCTCGATAGCGCTGCTGTTTGGCCTGGCGTGGCTGGCGACGCTCGCCTTGTGGTGGTATCACCAGCGGCGCACGGGCGCGTCGAGCCGGCCGCGCAGGTCTGCCTCCGACGACGCCTTGCAGGCGCCACACCGCGCGCGCGCAATACGCAACCTCAAGGATGCCTGCGCGGCCCACGACCCGCGCCGCGCGCGCG
>JANLSI010000335.1:0-8465 GCA_031362345.1 Pseudomonadota bacterium | reverse complement strand
GCCTATCTCGCCAAACAGGTCATCGGCCAGCAGGGGGTAGCGAAATGAGCTTCGCTTCCACCGCCAGCTTCTGTGAACGAGTGGGCTTGAACTGGTTCGCACCGCTGCTGCGTTTGTGCGGCGGCGAAGACCCGAGCCGCCAGCTGAAATCTCTGTTCGAAGTGTGCGGCGTACCGATGCTGGCGATCGCGGTATTCCTCGGCGCCTGGCAGTTGATCGCACGCAATGTCGAGACTAGTCTCGGCGCGCTGCCGGGGCCGGCGGCGGTGGCGAGTGAATTCGCCAATCTCATCGACGAACATCACGCCGAACGCGCTAAGGCCGCGGCCTTCGCCGCGCGCGAGTCCGAACGCAATATCGAACGGGCAAGCAAAGAGCCGGGCTTCAAATCGGTCATTCGGCCGTGGACCGGTAAGCGCACTTTCTTCGATCAGATCGCGACCAGCCTGGTGACGGTCTTTACCGGCTTCATGCTCGCGACCCTGGTCGCCGTGCCGCTCGGTCTGCTGTGCGGCAGTAGTCGCGTGGTGCAAGCGGCTTTGAATCCTCTGATTCAGATCTTCAAGCCGGTCTCGCCGCTCGCGTGGTTGCCCATCGTCACCATACTGGTCAGCGCGACGTTCCAAGGCAATGACGGCTGGTTGTCGAAATCTTTTCTGGTCTCGGCCATCACGGTCACGCTGTGTTCGTTGTGGCCGACCATCATCAATACCGCGCTTGGTGTGGCCTCGGTCGATCGCGATTTATTGAACGTGGCGCGCGTATTGCGACTGTCGTGGCCGCGCCGCACGGTCAAGATCATTCTGCCGGCGGCGCTGCCCTTGATCTTCACCGGCATGCGGCTGTCGCTGGGTGTGGGCTGGATGGTCTTGATCGCGGCCGAGATGCTCGCGCAGAACCCCGGTCTGGGCAAATTCGTGTGGGACGAATTCCAAAATGGCAGCTCGCAGTCGCTGGCTCGCATCATGGTGGCGGTGCTGGTGATAGGCGTGGTCGGCTTCCTGCTTGACCGTTTGATGTTCACCTTTCAACAACTCGTCAGTCGCGGCGCGGCGACGCGTTGAGGCGGACGCGGAGAAATCAGCATGGCCTTGCTTGAATTGCAGCAACTCGCGAAGTGTTATCACAACGGCACGCGCACGCTGGAAGTCCTGCGCGATATTAATCTGAGCGTGGCAGAGGGTGAATTTCTCGCCATTGTCGGCTTTTCGGGTAGCGGCAAGACCACATTGTTGTCGCTGATCGCGGGTTTGATCAAAGCCGACAGCGGTAGCCTTCATCTGCGCGGTAAGGCCATCACCGCGCCGGGGCCGGATCGTGGCGTGGTGTTTCAGTCCTATGCGCTGCTGCCGTGGTTGACGGTGCGCGACAACATCGCGCTGGCGGTCGACCAGGTATGCGCGGGCCAGTCGCGCCGACAGCGCGCCGCGCGCGTCGATCATTACATCGATCTGGTCGGCTTGAGCCACGCCGCCGAGCGCAAGCCGGCGGCGCTGTCGGGCGGCATGCGCCAGCGCGTGGCGGTGGCTCGTGCGCTCGCCACCGACCCCGATATTCTGCTGCTCGACGAGCCCTTGTCAGCGTTGGATGCGCTCACCCGTGCCCGCTTGCAAGACGAACTCGAACGTATTTCCCAGGCCGAGGGCAAGACCGTCATTCTGATCACCAACGATGTCGATGAGGCCTTGCTGTTGGCCGATCGCGTCGTGCCTTTGACCCCCGGACCAGGGGCCACCTTGGGGCCGGAGTTTCTGGTCTCCCTGCCGCGGCCGCGCGAACGCGCGACCATGAACGCCAATGCAGATTTTAAGGCGCTGCGTGCGCAGATCACCCGCTGTCTGCTCGACTATGGCCACAGCCAGGCGGCCGACAACGCCACCACCGAACCGGCACTACTGTCCATCACGCCGATTACACAGCTGGCGGAAGCACCGCCGCGCGTGTATCAGGAGGCGGCGCGTTCGGCCATCACCCGTGGCTATGTCGAATTCTTCGATGTGACCAAGACTTATCCCACGCCGAAGGGTCCGCTAAACGTGGTCGAAGGCTTTAATCTGAAGATGGAACGCGGCGAAGTGGTGTCTTTGATCGGCCACTCGGGTTGCGGCAAGTCGACGGTGTTGTCGATGATGGCCGGGCTGACCGAGATCTCGGGCGGCGGCATTATTCTCGATGGTCATGAAATCTGGCATGCCGGTCCTGATCGCGCGGTAGTGTTTCAGGCGCCTTCCTTACTGCCCTGGTTGTCGGCGCGCGACAACGTCATGCTCGGCGTCGATCGCGTCTATCCCCATGCCAGCACTAGCGAACGGCGCGACATCGCCGAGTACTACCTGAACCGCGTCGGTCTCGGCGCGGCGCTTGAGCGTCTGGCCGCCGAACTCTCCAATGGCATGCAGCAGCGTGTCGGTATCGCGCGTGCCTTCGCGCTATCGCCGAAACTGCTGCTGCTCGACGAACCCTTCGGCATGCTCGACAGCCTGACGCGCTGGGATCTGCAGGAAGTGTTGATGGATGTCTGGAAGCGCACCCAGGTCACCACCATCTGCATCACCCACGATGTCGACGAAGCGATCTTGCTGGCCGATCGCGTGGTGATGATGAGCAATGGGCCGCAGGCCCGCGTCGGTCACATCATGAAGGTCGATCTGCCGCGGCCGCGCACCCGTCAGGCCTTGCTCACGCACCCGCGCTACTACGAGCTGCGGCGCGAAGTGTTGGAATTCCTCAGCGATCACGACCATCAACCAGCGGTCGCGCCCGCGACTGACAGCCAAACCGCCGCCAGCAGCAGGCGCAAGCAGGCAGCCTGATCATGACTACCCCCAGTGGAGAACAAGCCATGCGCGAGAAACTCGTCATCATCGGCAATGGCATGGCGCCCGGGCGCGTGCTCGACGAATTGTTCGACAGCGGCATCGACCATTACGACATCACCATCTTCAACGCCGAGGCGCGCGTCAATTACGACCGCATCCTGTTGTCGCCGGTGTTGTCGGGCGAGAAACGTTATGAAGACATCGTCATCCACGACGAGGCCTGGTATGCCAGCCATGGCATCACCCTGCACAAGGGCATGCCGGTCATCGATATCCATCGCGACGCGAAAACCGTTACTGCGATGGATGGCAGCAGCGTGCACTACGACAAGCTGCTGATCGCAACCGGCTCGCGGCCCATCGTGCCACCGCTGCCAGGTCATGATCTCAAGGGCGTCGTGACCTATCGCGATCTCGACGATGTCGAAACCATGCTCGCCGCCGCCGCCCACGGTGGCCGCGCGGTGGTGATCGGCGGCGGCCTGCTCGGCCTCGAGGCTGCCGCTGGACTGAAGGAACGCGGCATGGCGGTGACCGTCGTGCATCTTGCTGCGACCTTGATGGAACGCCAGCTTGATAGTGCCGCAGGTTATCTGCTGGCCCAGGCCCTGATCGGACGTGGCATTGAGGTAGTGACTGAAGCCAGTACCCGCGCTCTGATCGGCGACGAGCGGGTGAGTGCGGTTGAACTGAGCGATGGTCGTCGCTTCGACGCCGATCTGGTCGTCTTCGCTATCGGCATTCGTCCCAGCACCAGTCTTGCTGCCGCCGCCGGACTGGAAGTCGGGCGCGGCATCCTGGTCGGTGACGATCTGCGCACCTCCGATCCGGCTATCTTTGCCGTCGGTGAATGCGTCGAACATCGCGGCCAGTGTTATGGCCTGGTCGCACCCTTATACGAAATGGCACGGGTAGTCGCGGCACAGCTCGGCGGCAGTGAAGCACACTACGGCGGTTCGGCGGTGTCGACCAAACTCAAAGTCACCGGCATCGACGTCTATTCTGCGGGCGACTTCGCCGATGGCGAAGGGCGCGAAGAAATCGTGTTGCGCGATGCCGCGCGCCAGACCTACAAACGGCTGACCTTGGCCGACAATCGTATCGTGGGCGTGGTGCTGTTCGGCGACACCCGCGATGGGGCGTGGTTCTACCAGCAGTTGCGCGACGCGCGCGATGTCAGCGCGTCGCGCGACACGCTGATCTTTGGTCAGAACTACGCCGGGGGTGCGCGACTGGACCCTACGGCGGCCGTTGCAGCCTTGCCCGCTGAGGCGGAGATCTGTGGCTGCAACGGCGTGTGTAAAGGCAAGATAGTCAAAGCCATCAGCAGCCAGGGTTTGAAAACCTTGGCTGAGGTGCGCGCCCAGACCAAGGCTTCGTCGTCCTGTGGTTCCTGTACGGGACTGGTCGAACAGCTTCTGAAGCTGGCACTCGGTGCGCAGTACAAGGTCGATGCGATCGCCGCCATGTGCGGCTGTACTAGCCTCGGCCACGACGAAGTACGGCGTTTGATCCTGGCCAAGAAATTGAAAAGCATCCCGGCTCTGATGCAGAGCCTGGAATGGACCACCTCTTGTGGCTGTGCGAAATGCCGGCCGGCGCTGAACTACTACCTGTTAGCCGCCTGGCCCGGCGAATATAAGGACGATGCGCAGTCGCGCTACATCAACGAACGCGCCCACGCCAATATCCAGAAGGACGGTACCTTTTCAGTGGTGCCACGCATGTGGGGCGGCATGACCACACCGGCCGAGTTGCGCGCGATCGCCGATGTCGCCGAGCGTTTTGCGATACCGGCGCTGAAAGTCACGGGCGGGCAACGCATCGATCTACTGGGCGTGCGCAAACAGGATCTGCCGGCAGTGTGGGCCGAATTGAACGCCGCCGGTATGGTCTCGGGCCATGCCTATGGCAAGGCGCTGCGCACGGTTAAGACCTGCGTCGGCACCGACTGGTGTCGTTTCGGCACGCAGGATTCTACCGGCCTGGGTATTCGCCTCGAGAAATATCTGTGGGGCGCCTGGACGCCGCACAAGGTCAAACTCGCCGTGTCGGGCTGTCCGCGCAATTGCGCGGAAGCGACCTGCAAAGACTTCGGTGTGATCTGTGTCGATAGCGGTTACGAGCTGCATTTCGCCGGCGCTGCGGGCATGCATCTCAAGGCCACCGAGATTCTGTGTAATGTCGCGACGGAAGACGAAGTGCTGGAATACTGCGCAGCCACGCTGCAGCTCTATCGCGAGCAAGGCCACTATCTGGAACGCATGTATACCTGGGCGGCGCGGGTCGGGGTCGACACGGTGCGCGACCTGATTGTGCAGCGCGCCGACATGCGCAAAGCGCTGCTCACGCGTTTCGAGTTTGCGCAGAAATTTGGTCAACACGATCCCTGGGCACAGCGCGCCCACGGTCGCGAGAGCGGCGAATTCCGACTTATGGCGCGCGTCGCGCGCCCGCGGGTGCCGGCATGAATGCGCCTGAACGTCATTGGCTGGACATTGGTCTGGTGAACGATATTCCGCGCCGCGGTGCGCGGCGCGTCGAGACCCCGTGGATGGACATCGCCATCTTTCGCACCATGGACGACCGCGTGTTCGCACTCGAAGATCGCTGTCCCCATCGCAACGGGCCCTTGAGTCAGGGCATCGTGCATGGCACCCATGTCACCTGTCCGCTGCACAGCCAGGTCATCGGTCTCGAATCAGGCCGTGTGCAGGCGCCCGATCACGGTTGCGTGATGAGTCTGCCGGTGCGGGTGGTGGACGGCCGCATTTCGCTCGGCCTGCCGTTGGCCGTGAGTGACGACTGAGTTGACATGAGCATGGCCGTGCGTAAGGTCAAGACCACCTGCGCCTACTGCGGTGTGGGCTGCGGCATGCTCGCCAGCGTCAGCGCCGACGGCCAGATTGAGATCAGCGGCGATGCAAGCCATCCCGCCAATTACGGTCGGCTGTGCGCCAAGGGCGCCTCGCTAGCTGAGACCTTGTCCCATGCGCGGCGACTCATGACACCGATCATTGATGGAGAGGCGGTGACGTGGGACACCGCGCTGGACGAAGTGGCGGCGCGGTTGCGCGCTACGCTCGCCGAATACGGCCCGGAATCCGTCGCTTTCTATGTCTCGGGACAACTCAGCACCGAGGACTACTACGTCGCCAATAAACTCATGAAGGGCTACATCGGCGCGGCCAATATCGACACCAATAGCCGTTTGTGCATGGCCTCGTCGGTGGCTGGCCACAAGCGCGCCTTTGGCGAAGACATCGTGCCGGGGGTGTATGCCGATCTGGAGCTGGCCGATCTGGTGGTGCTGGTCGGCTCCAATCTGGCCTGGTGTCATCCGGTCTTGCAGCAACGTCTGCTGGCGGCGCGCGCGCAGCGCGGTACGCGCATCGTCGTTATCGACCCGCGCGCCACCGCTACCAGCGAGCATGCCGATCTGCATCTCGCCATTGCGCCTGGCGCGGATGTGGCGCTGTTCAATGGTCTGCTGCGTTTTCTTGACGATGCGGGGCTTTGCGATCGCGATTACATCGCCGCCCATACACGCGGCTTTGAATCTACGCTGGCCTGCGCCCGCGATTACGACATCGAGACAGTGTGCGACATCACGGGTCTCGCACGTGACGATGTCATGCAGTTCTATCATTGGTTCGCGGCCCACGAACGTAGCGTTAGTGCCTATTCCCAGGGCGTGAATCAATCGCGCGCTGGGACCGATAAGGTCAACGCCATCATCAACTGCCATCTCGCCACCGCACGGGTGGGATTGCCCGGCGCGGGGCCCTTGTCTTTGACTGGCCAGCCTAACGCCATGGGCGGTCGCGAAGTGGGTGGTATGGCCAATACCCTTGCCGCACACCGCGAATTCGATGAGCCCGGTGCGGCCGAGGGTCTGCAGGCCTTCTGGCACAGCCCGCGCATGGCACCCCATGCCGGCTTGAAAGCGGTGGAGATGTTCGAAGCCATCGCCGATGGTCGTATCAAGGCGGTGTGGATCATGGCCACCAACCCGCTGGTGAGTCTGCCGGACAGTGGCGCGGTCGCCGCCGGCCTGGCCCGTTGTCCGCTGGTGGTGGTGTCGGATATCAGTGCCGAGAGCGTGACCGCGCAGCTTGCCCACATTCTGCTGCCCGCCGCAGGTTGGGGCGAGAAGGACGGCACGGTGACCAATTCCGAGCGACGCATCTCGCGCCAGCGCGCCTTCGTGACCCCGCCGGGTAGTGCGCGCCCGGACTGGTGGATGGTGTGCGAAGTAGCAAAGCGCATGGGCTTCAGCGCGGGTTTCACTTACAGCGGTCCATGGCAGATCCTGCGTGAATACGCCGCGCTGACGGCGCTCGACGGCACGCGCGTGCTGGACCTCGGTGCGCTGGCCGCGCTGGATGAACGCAGCTATGCGCAACTCGCGCCCCTGCAGTGGCCGCAGCCGGCGGGCTGCATGCCGCGTAGTGAACGGCGCCTGTTCAGTGATGGCAACTTCGCCCATGGCGATGGTCGCGCGTGCTTTATCACCACGCCTTATCGCGCGCCGCAGACGCGCCGCGATGCGCTCCATCCTTATGTGATGAACAGCGGGCGCATACGCGATCAATGGCACACCCTCACGCGCAGCGGGCGAGTGGCGCGGCTCGCCAATCATTGCGCCGAGCCCTATATCGATCTGCATCCCGATGATGCCGCCGGGCTGACACTGGCAGACGCCGAACTGGCGGTGGTGTCGCGTCACGAGCACAGCATCCTGGTGCGGGTGCGCGTGACCGCCGGTCAGCTACCGGGCAGTGTCTTCGTGCCGATGCATTTCTCGGCGGCCTACGCCAGCCGCGGCGAACTCAATGCATTGATCCCGGCCATCACCGATCCTATCTCGGGCCAGCCTGAATCGAAGGCCACGGCGGTGGCTGTGCGCGCCTATCGCGCGCACTGGTATGGCTTTGCGGTGAGCCGCGCCGAGTTCACGCCGGACTGCGAATACTGGGCGCGCATGGCCTGTATCGATGGCTGGCGTTTCGAATGCGCCGACCAGCATGATATGGACGACAGCGCTGACTGGTTCGCGCGCCTGTGTGGCGGCCTAGCGCACGACGATGAAGTGATCGTTTATCGCGATGACGCGCGCGGCGCCTATCGGTGTTTCGCGTTGCGCGATGGACGTCTGCATGCCGCCCTCTACATCGCCGGTGAACCGGTCAGTGTCTCGCGGGAATTTGTCACTGCGCTGCTCGGCAGCGACATCGCGCCGGACCAACGCCTGACGGTGCTGGCCGGCCGGCCAGCCGATGGCCGCGAGGAACATGGCACCATGATCTGCACCTGTCGCCAGGTCGGTGCGCGCCGTATCGGTGACGCACTGCGTGCCGGTCATGCCAGCCTGAGCGCGATTGCGGCGGTGACCGGAGCGGGTAGTCAATGTGGTGGTTGCCGCATCGACGTGCAGCGCCTGATCGATGCGAGCCTCGCCCCTGCGCCGTCCTGAAACACGCGGCGGGTCGGGTAAAGCCAGTGTTGATGTCCCGCCAGGCACGCTCAATAGCGTTCTGAAACAGGCCGGTCTCAAGTAGGAGCTTCACGTGCGTTACGTGGTCGTTATCGAGCAGGGTCCGAGCAGCTTCGGTGCATACGTACCGGATCTTCCGGGGTGCATCG
>JANLSI010000325.1:0-3764 GCA_031362345.1 Pseudomonadota bacterium | reverse complement strand
GTTATCGGTGGGAGCACCAGGAGGGCCACTGCTTTCCTACGCCGGCATCACCCGGGTCAGGTTCGAAGGGTATGTTCTCAGCCCCACCTCGCAGTGGAGCACCCCTAGCTACGCTCGTCGCCGCACTATGATTGCAATAACGCTCGGTTGCAAGGACGGCAGGCCTCAATCGCGGCGCGCCAGCACCGCCATCGTGCAGCGCGCAATGCAGGTCGTACGACCGTCATCGTCACACAAGCGAATCTCCCAGACTTGCGTGCTGCGACCGCGATGCACAGGCGTAGCACGACCATGCACGAAGCCCGCGCGCGCGCCGCGCAGATGGTTGGCATTGATCTCCAATCCGACACAGGTGTGGGTGGCCGGGTCGAGGGTATGAAAGCAACCGACCGAGGCCAGCGTTTCCGCCAGCACCAGCGACGCGCCACCGTGCAGCAGCCCGGCCGGCTGCTTGTTGTGCAGCACGACCGGCATGCGCGCTTCCAACCAGTCGTCGCCGATGGCGACGAACTCGATACCGAGGTGCTCGACCAGAAGACCCGCGTTGTGCGCGCGGGCCGCGCCGAGTACATCGGCCACCGTCCAGATAGCTTGCCCTGCCATGGCCTGTCTGCCTCATTGTTTTCTGTTGTTACACCGCGCAGCGCAGCACAATTCTTCTGCGATTGAATCTTCCGTTGCCGGCGTCAAGCCTGCACCAGGCGTCCCGCCCCGGTCAGTATTTCCTCGGCCTGCATCATCAATCGAGCAACGATTTCGCCGGCCGCCGGCAGGTCATGGATCAGATCCACAGCTTCGCCCACGATGACCGGTGCAACGCGCGTATCGCCGCCGGCAAGTGCCGCTTCGAACGCGGCTCTCTCGGCAGGCAGGCTGCACTCCAAACCATTCGCCTCAGCGGGCCAGCGCGCCGTCATGTCATTGGCCAAGGTGCGTAGGCTATAACCGGCCGGCCAGGCCCAGCCACGCAGGCGATCGAAGACCGCGCCGCGCACAGTGTCATCGCCACGCCCGTGCAGCACGGCCTGTTTCGCGTTGGCATGGGCCAGCGCTTCGCGACTTGCATAGAAACGGCTGCCGAGCATCACACCACAGGCGCCGAGCATGAAGGCCGCCGCGATGCCGCGCGCATCGGCAATCCCGCCCGCTGCCACCACCGGCAAATCACCGACCGCATCGACCACTGCCGGCACCAGTGCCATGGTGCCGCGCATGCCGGCATGCCCACCGGCATCACTACCCTGGGCGACCAGCACATCGGCGCCGGCCGCTGCTGCTGCCTTGGCCTGGCGCACGCTCTGCACCTGCGCGATCAAGACCACGCCGGCCGCGTGAATGCGCGCGACATAGGGCGCGACGTCGCCAAACGACAGCAGCACCGCACGTGGCCGCGCAGCCAGCGCAAGATCCAACACCAGCGGCACCTGGTCGAGCCGCCAATTGATGAAACCCACGCCGATGGTCGCGCCCTCAGCCGCCGCCAGTTCGGCGCCCAGCCATGCTGGGTCGCCGTAACCGCCGCCGATTAAACCCAGACCGCCGGCGCGCGAGACCGCCGCCGCCAGGCGCCCGCCCGCGACATTGGCCATCGGTGCCAGTAGCAAAGCTTGGGTGATGCCCAGCCGTCTCGTGAGTGCCGATGTGATCGTCATAGTTGTCCCACTCGCCATGCCGGCGACCCGCGTCGTCGCGTTAGGATACGGGTGTCGCGCGCCCCGCCCGCGCGCCTCTCACAACCATAGCAAAGTACAGGCACAACTCACGCTGCCAACGGCTGATCTCACGCGCACGAGCGCCGCTGGCGCGTTCGGCCCCACCCACGCGCTGTAGTTCTATAATCGCCGTACAGATTTGCAGTCTGTTCGTCGACATCAGCAACGCAGCCCCACGCAAGGATCACGCGCATGCATTCGCAGGACTTTCGACCGCCCCCGATGTCGGTGCCGCGCGGCGCGTGCAAGGTCTTGGTCTGAACGATGTCTACGTCGGTCGAAAACAAGCCTGCCGTTGCCCGCCCGGATGCGCTACTGCTCGCGGCCTTTAACGCCAGCGCCGATGCCTTGGTAGTCGTCGACGCCCTGCAACGCGTACAACACATCAACCACGCGGCCAGCACCTTGCTCGGTTGGAGTGATGTCGACGCCGTCGGTCGCGGCTGGCTTGAGGTCGTGCAGTTTATTGAAGGCGCGACTAGCGATGGCCATCTGAATGGCGATAGCACGGCCTTGAGCGCGGTGGCCGGACCGGTAAGCCTGCGCATGCGCGACGGCACCGTCAAAGTGGTCACCGCGCGTATCGAGGAGGTGACTGGCGCTGCCGGCGCCGCCGCCCAGGGTGCGCTCATCACGCTGCGCGCTAACGACCCGGTAGTAGCACTCAAGAGCGCGTTGGACGCTAGTGAGCAGCGCCTGCGCATCGCGCTCGCTGGTGGCCAGGTCGGATTGTGGGAATGGCAAGCCGACAGTGACATCCTGACCGAGACCGGCTTTTGGGTAGGACGCACCGCGCATACCGCCGGCGGCGGCGAGATCAGCGGCCAGCGCATGCTGAACCATACCCATCGCGACGATGTCGAGCGCGTGCGTCACGCCATCGTCGCCCACTTGCGTGGTGAAACCGAGCACTACGAAGTCGAACAGCGCGTGCGCTTGGTCGACGGCGGCTATGTACATTTCCTGGTGCGCGGCCAGTTCTCCGAGCGTGGCGCCGACGGCCGCGCACGTTACATGATGGGCACCTATACCGACATCACCGCCCTCAAGGCCCACGCGCGCGTCTTGCAGATCGCGCTCGAGAATGGTCGCCAAGGACTCTTCGACTGGCAACCGGACCTCGACCACATCGAGTTCTCGCGCGAGTGGTATGGGATGCTCGGCCACCCAGAGGGTTCGATCACCCGTCACAGCGACAACGTACAGCGCATCCTGCACCCCGAAGACGTCGCCGCCGGCCGCGCTGCCTTGCTGCCAATGTTGAAGGGCGTGCGCGAGGACTTCCAGGTCGAACATCGCTTTCGTCATCGTGACGGGCACTATCTGAACATTCTATCCCGCGGTCGCGTCGTCGAACGCGACAGCGACGGTCGCGCCACCCGTGTGATCGGCACCCACGTCGACGTCACCACGCTCAAGCACACCGAGGCGCGTCTGCGCGAGTCGCGTCAACTGCTTGAGACCGTGCTCGATGCCCTGCCCCTGCGGGTGTTCTGGAAAGACACCGAGAGCCGCTACCTGGGCTGCAATCGCCGCTTCGCCGAAGACGTCGGCGTCAGCCCCGCTACCGCCATCATCGGCAAGCTCGACATCGAACTGCCGTGGCGGGACACCGCACCCCAGCTGCGCGATGACGACCAACGCATTCTTAAGGGGCGCGAACCGCTCCTCATCGTCGAACGGCGGGTGACGCCGGCCAACGGTGATCAGATCTGGGTGGAAACCCATAAGGTACCCATCCAAGACAGCGCTGGCGCCATCATCGGCGTGCTCGGCATCTACGATGACATCACCGTGCGTCGCGCCAGTGAGCAACAGCTACGGGTGGTCGCCAATGCGCTGACCAGCGGCAAGCAATCGCGCTTGCTCAATACGGTAACCCGCGCCGCCGCCGAACTGGCCGGCGCGGACTATGCCTTCGTCGCGCGCATCAACGCTGACGACAGCGCGACATTGTCGGCTTATTACCCTCACCACGAGGCCTTCAAGAACCTCACCTATGCACTCGCCGGCACGCCCGGTGCGACGACGGTAGCCGATGGCGGATGTTTC
>JANLSI010000233.1:0-7318 GCA_031362345.1 Pseudomonadota bacterium | reverse complement strand
CTGCTACTGGCGGCACGCTGCCAGGATCTCGCGCCGCTCGGCTACCTCGGCGTCGACATCGTCCTGGACGCCGAACTCGGACCCCTGATCCTGGAGCTCAACGCTCGCCCTGGCCTCGGCATTCAGATTGCCAACGGCCGTGGCCTGCGCGGCACCCTCGACTACATCGACGCCGTCGCGCCACTGCCGTCCGATGCCCAAGCGCGGGTGGCGGTAATGCGGGCGTATTATGTAGGGGCGAATTCAGTCGCACATTAAATGGCGCGTCACGGGCCGATATCCCCGAATATGAATGTGCGAATGAATTCGCACCTACAAGGGGGCCGAGAATATTGGCGCACGGTGCGCGGGTATTTGCGATAATGCACGCCGATTCACCGCCGACCGACCCCGAAAAGCCGCACCTGTGCCCGCAACACCCCTGGTAGAAATTAAGGATCTGAGCTTCGGCTATTCGAGTGCGCGGCAAATTCTGAAAAACATCAGCCTCGACGTGCCGCGCGGCAAAGTGGTGGCTTTGATGGGGGGCAGTGGCTGCGGTAAGACCACGCTGCTACGCCTGATCGGCGGCCAGGTGCGGCCCTCCCAGGGCTATGTCAAGGTGGCGGGCGAGACCATCCACGAACTCGACCAGCAGGGTCTATACCGCATGCGCCGTCGCATGGGCATGCTGTTTCAGTTCGGCGCACTGTTCACCGACATGACGGTGTTTGAGAACATCGCCTTTCAGATGCGTGAGCATACCGACCTGCCGGAACAGAGCATCAACGATCTGGTGCTGATGAAGCTCAATGCCATTGGCCTGCGCGGCGCGGCCCAGTTCATGCCCTCGGAGCTCTCGGGCGGCATGGCCAGGCGCGTGGCGCTGGCACGCGCGGTGGCGCTCGATCCGATGCTGGTGATGTATGACGAACCCTTCGCCGGTCTCGATCCCATTTCGCTCGGCGTAATCGGCCAGCTCATCCGCCGTTCCAATGACGCGCTGGGGGCGACCTCGGTGGTGGTAACCCACGACGTGCAGCAATCGCTGCATATCGTCGACTATGTGTATCTGATGGCCGACGGTTGCATCGTTGCTGCGGGCACGCCCGCTGAAATGCGCGCGTCGCGCGAGCCGACCGTGCATCAGTTCATTCACGGCGAAGCCGACGGCCCAGTGGGCTTTCATTATCCAGCGGGCGACTTCGCGGCCGAACTCGGTGTTGCGCGTGGCTAGCGCGCCGGCTTCGCCCATTCACGCAGTGGGTGCCTACACGCTCGGCGCGGTACGGCGCCTGGGCCAGGCGGCGCTGTTCCTCGGCCAGGTCTTGCGCCATTCCGGCACCAGCCTGCTGCGCCCCGCACTGACGCTACGCGAAATCTATTTCGCCGGCGCGTTGTCCCTGATCATCATCATGGTCTCGGGCCTGTTCGTCGGCATGGTGCTCGGCTTGCAGGGCTACGAAACCCTGCAAACCTACGGCTCGGAAGAAAAGCTCGGTGTACTGGTGGCATTGTCGCTGGTGCGCGAACTCGGGCCGGTGGTGTCGGCGTTATTGTTCGCCAGTCGTGCAGGCTCGGCCATCACGGCCGAAATCGGCCTCATGAAGGCCACCGAACAAATCGTCGCGATGGACATGATGGCCATCAATCCGATCGCGCGCGTGGTCGCGCCGCGCTTCTGGGGCGGCGTGATTTCCATGCCGCTGTTGGCGGCATTGTTTTCCGCGATGGGGATTTTTGGCGCCTATATCGTCGGCGTGCGCCTGATCGGTGTCGATGAGGGCGCATTCTGGTCGCAGATGCAGGCCGCTGTCGATTTTGATCACGACATTATGAATGGCGTGATCAAGAGCGCGGTGTTCGGCGTTGCCATCAGTGCGGTGGCCACCTTTGAAGGTTTCGATGCACCGCCGACCGCAGAAGGCGTGTCACGCGCCACTACCCGTACGGTGGTGCATTCCTCGCTGCTGGTGTTGGCACTCGACCTGATACTGACCGGATTCATGATGCGCATGTGGGGCAATTAAATGACAACGGGAAACAACCGTGAATAGTCGCGTGGTCGAGTTCTGGGTGGGACTGTTCGTGCTGACAGGATTCGCTTCACTGCTGTTCCTGGCACTCAAGGTCGGCAATCTGGGCCTGGGCGCCGATGCCGACAGTTATACTGTCAGCGCACGCTTCAATAACATCGGCAGCCTCAAGGTGCGTGCGCCGGTGCGCGCGGCCGGTGTCACCGTGGGGCGCGTGAACGCCGTCGATTTCGATGGTAAGGACTACCAGGCACGCGTCGGCATGACGCTGGTTGGCACCTATAAATTCCCCACCGACACCAGCGCGTCGATCCTGACCTCCGGGGTGCTCGGCGAAAACTACGTCGGCCTGGAAGCCGGCGCCGATGAAACTTTTCTAAAGTCCGGCGACCAGATACAAATAACCCAGTCCGCCGTGGTACTGGAACAACTCATCGGCCGCTTCCTGTACGACAAAGCCCAGAACGACGGAGGTAAATAATCGTGTGTCTTCACCGCTTAGTCCGCTCTGCACAGATCCTGTGCCTGCTAGCCATCAGCGCTACCGTCAGCGCCGGTCTGCCGCCTGACCAGTTGATCAAATCTACCTCCGAGGAAGTGCTGAGCATCGTGCGCGCTGATCCGGATATCGCCGCCGGCAATACCAGCAAGGTCATCGATATCGTCGAGGCCAAGGTGCTCGCTCATTTCGATTTCGAACGTATGACACGCCTGGCGGTCGGCAAGAACTGGCGTAATGCCAGCGCGCCGCAACGCCAGTCCCTGACCTCGGCCTTCCGTACCCTGCTGGTGCGCACCTATGCGGTGGCGCTCGCGCAGTTCCGCGATCGCAACGTCGATTATCAGACGCTCGACCGTGCGCCTAGCGGTCCCGATGTTGTCGTGCACACCACCGTCGCCACCCCGCAGGGCAAGCCCATCAACATGGATTACCGCATGGGTGCCGTCGGCGAGGAGTGGAAGGTCTATGACGTGCTGGTCGACGGCGTGAGCCTGGTGATCAACTACCGCAGCATGTTCGACACCACGGTTGAGCAAAACGGCATCGACGGGTTGGTCAGTCTGCTTGAGGAAAAGAACACCGCCGCGCGCAACGGCGCCACCCAATAATGATCCGTCGTGACGGTCAGTGCCTGGTTCTCGATGGCCCGGCCACGGTCGCGACCCATGTCGCGTTGCGCGACGCGGTCGCCGCACACTTTGGTGACGAGGATCTTAGTATCGATTGGCACGAAGTAGCGGCGGTCGATTCCAGCGCGCTGTGCCTGATCCTGCATTGGCGGCGCGAGGCTGCCGCGCGCGGTAGGCACGTGAGCCAGAACAACCTGCCGGACGGTTTGACGGCATTAGCGGAGTTGTATGGCATCGGTGAGCTGCTGGCCTGAGGCTGAGCAAACCTGCCGCCCCTTATTGCGCTGACCGCGTCCGCCCCAGGGCAGTGGCGCAGGCTGGTGTCCACCGCACTCAGCGGTTGCTAACGCGACACCTGGCTACGAGTCGCGTATTGCTCGTGATAGATGCGCGCGAAGGCCAGCAGGGTGGCGATCACCAGCGGTCCGATCAGCGCACCGGCGACGCCGTAGACCTGAATTCCGCCGAGAATGCCGGGGAACAGCAGCAGTAGCGAGAGCTGCGTGCGCCCGCTGATCAAAAGTGTGCGCACCAAGTTGTCACTCATACTTATGGCCACCGCCCCCCACAGTAGAATGCCGACGCCGGCCGTCTGCTCACCGCTGTAGAGCAGGTACAGTCCCACCGGCCCCCACACCAGGGCCGCGCCCGCGAAGGGCACCAGCGCCAATAACGCCGTCGCGAAACCGAGCAGCACAGGAAAGCCGACACCGGCCACGGCGAAGCCGACACCCGCGAGCGTGCCCTGCATCGAGGCGGTGATAAACGCACTGCGTACGATGGCAGACAAGGTCTCATCGAGACGCTCAATGACCATGCGCTTGTCGTCCTCCTCCATGGGAATCAGCCCGACCACCGCGCGCACCAGCTGGGGACCATCGCGAAAGAAGAAGAAAATCGCCACCACCAGCACGATGATGTCGAATACCACCAACACGAAATTTTTCAGTACCCCTGCGCCGATGCCGGTCAGGCTGTTACCGACCTGCTGTACGCTCTCCAGCGCCACCGCACCCAGATCGACGTGCCACTCGGCAAGAACGCTCTGTAAACGCGACCACCACTGCGCCAGCACGGCCGGCAACACAATGCCGGGCCCGGCCAGCGGCTGTTCAAACAGTGACCGCACATGGGGAAACACTGCGCCGGCCTCAGCCAGCAACAGCCACACCAACACCAGAAAGGGCACGATGACCGTCAGCAGCGCGAGCACCGTAGAAAGCGTGGCGGCACGATTCCTTCCACCCACCCGCGCAATCACGCGCGCATGCAGCGGGTAGAACACCATGGTCACGATCAGCGCGGCGGTCAGCGCAGTCGCGAACGGTGAGAGTATGAGTAGCGACTGGTAGATGAGGTAGGCGAACGCGCCCAGAAAGAACAGACGGAACAACCACTGGCGGTCGCTGGCGCTGGGTCGCGCTGCGCTCGATGGGGCGGTGGGTGTTTCTGGCGTGGTCACCTAAGCGAGGCTTTCACCCTGAGGTAGTGGTGTCAAGCGGACGCCCTCGATGCACGCCTCGCCACAGCACGCAATCAAGGCCAGCGATAGCTGACCTTGGTCACCAACCCGCAGAGCAGCTCATGGGCAAAGGTCACAGCCGATGCAAAGCTCGTTCGGCTTGAAGCCGATCTGTTTGCGAGCATCGGGAAGAAACCAATCCGCGAGCTGAACGCCGCCACCCTACTGAAGGTGCTGCAGACAATCGAAGGTCGAGGCGCCAACGAGATCGGCCGTCGTGGGCGCGAGAGTTGGTGTCAGAGCTTGCCTTTTGCCCACGTGACTGAACTTTCGGATCAGCAAGTACGGGCAAGTCTCGCGTGATTCTCTCTGCGCTTAGGCTCAGTGCCCGCCGTTTCATAGGCCAGCCGATGCCGCTACACATCGACGAATCGACAAAAAGCAAAAGGCAAAAGGCAAGTTCTGACCCGATAATGCAAGTGCAGTCTGAACCGCTGCTACATGCACCTTGAAGGCCTGCAATGCCTCAGCAATACTGCCCCGAATCGGCTCTGTGCTATTCAGCGCTGAGTACCGTCCAGGAGATGAGCAGTGAGTGAAACTGATCCCTACTTTCTAGGCTATCGACAGGCGGAGCAAGATCGTCTGGGGCGCCAAGCCCAAGAACTTGCCGCCGATTCGAACTGGCTGTTTGATCACGTCGGTGTACCGGCGGGCTGGCGCGTGATCGAGATTGGCTGTGGCCCTCAAGGTTGTCTGGGCCTTCTCGCCGGGCGCGTTGGTGCGACGGGCCGGGTCGTCGGCGTGGAACGCAGCGCTGAGCAAGTGCAGCGTGCACGACGCTTCGTCGCGGACTGTCATCTGACGAACGTCGAAGTTCTGCATGCCGATGGGCGCGAGACAGGCCTGCCTGAGCAATCATTCGATCTCGCGACCGCGCGGCTGGTTCTCGTCAACGTTCCGCAACCGCAGGGCCTGGTGCAGGAGATGGTCCGGCTTGTCCGACCCGGTGGCGTGGTTGCCTTGCATGAGGCCGAATCAACCACGCAGCGATGCGATCCACCCCACCAGGCCCAAACCCGTTTGCTTGAGGTGCTCAACACTTCGGCCGGAATGGACGGGATTGACCGGACGATCGGCTCGAAGGTGCCGCGTTTGATGCGTGAAGCCGGGTTGACGGATATTCGCGTGCAACCGTGGGTACACGCATACCCGGTGGGCCATGGGCGTCGCATGCTGTTGCTTGATTTCGTAGAGAACGCGCGGGCCCGGCTCCTCGATCAGAAACTGATCGGAGAAGCCGAATTGAACGAGTTGACGGCCCTTCTGAAGCGCCACCTCGAAGACCCCGAAACGCTGGTGCTGTCGAGCGTCTTCGTTCAGGCCTGGGGTCGCACACCGGAGCGGCCATAGGTGCCGCTACCGCTACAGCTCCGGCATCAGCCGCCCCCTTGATACGCGAGCAGCAGGGCAGGACCTGGTCATTGGCGGCCTGCAACTCGGGGTGAGAGTTGGTGGCAGAGCTTGCCTTTTGCCCGCGTGACTGAACTTTCGGATCGGCAAGTACGGGCAAGTCTCGCGTGATTCTCACGGCGCTTGGATTTCCGGAGAGATCGATATAGAGAGAATCGGTGCCTTCGTAGTATTTCATTTTCATGGCGTGAAACTCCGCTCCGGGAAGACGTTATGAGTTGTTACCAACGGCGACGTTGCCTGGGTCATCGACTTCGCAACTCAGGAGCTTGAGCTTTGGCATGACGACGGCCAAGGGGCCGCTTGCCGGGCGCGATGAAGATCAAAACCCGAGCCCGCTGGGCATCCTCTGAGATTCAGTGGAAAATCGGGCTCGTCCATTGCGCCGCTGCCCCGACACCCATGTTTGAACAGACCTTCAAGAACATCGACGACATCCTGCACAAGGATGCCGGCTGCACCAGCGAGCTGGACTACACCGAGCAATCCTCCTGGCTGCTGTTCCTGAAATACCTCGACGCGCTTGAAATCGACAAGTCATCGGAGGCGGAACTCGAAGGCAAGCGCTACAGCTTCATCCTTGACGAGACCTATCGCTGGGAAGCCTGGGCCGCGCCCAAGACCGCCGACGGCAAGCTCGACCACAACACCGCCATGACCGGCGATGATCTCCGCGACTTCGTCAACGCCAAGCTGTTCCCCTATCTCGCTGGCTTCAAGCAACGCGCCAGCGGGCCCAATACCATCGAATACAAAATCGGTGAAGTGTTCGGCGAGATCAAGAACAAGATCCAGAGCGGCTACAACCTGCGCGATGTCATCGAGCTGGTGGACGAGCTGCGCTTCCGGTCCCAGACCGAGAAGCACGAACTCTCCCATCTCTACGAAGCCAAGATCCGCAACATGGGCAACGCCGGGCGCAACGGCGGCGAGTACTACACCCCACGCCCGCTCATCCGCGCCATGATCAAGGTCCTCAAGCCCAAGATAGGCGAACGCATCTATGACGGTGCCTGCGGCTCTGCCGGCTTCCTGTGCGAGGCCTTCGACTACCTGCTGCCTCAAGCCACCAAGGCCGATGAATTGAAGACCCTGCAGTCCAGCACCTTCTTCGGCAAGGAGAAGAAGAGCCTGGCCTATGTCATCGCCATCATGAACATGATCCTGCACGGTATCGAAGCGCCCAACGTTATCCACACCAACACCCTCGCCGACAACATCAGCGACATCGAAGACC
>JANLSI010000672.1:0-10684 GCA_031362345.1 Pseudomonadota bacterium | reverse complement strand
GAGAAACCATGCCGACACGATTCCCGGTGCAATGCATGCATTCCCGTGTGGGTCCGAATGAATTCGGACCCACACGGGATAGGGATCCGAGTCAGGCTGGTGTCGTGCCCAGCTGATTGAACACCGTCAGCGAATCCTCGATCGGCGCCTGCGCCAGGCCCTCCACGATGTACACGACGCGCGAGCGGCGATGGACAGCCTTGGCCGTAATCGTTCATCGCGGTGCGCGGCGAGCAGCGCGGGGTCGAGCGGCCGTTGTGCGATGTCCTCTATCACCCGCCATACCGGGCCGCTGGTTTCCTGGCCCGATCACCGGCATCTCGCCCAGGAACTCCTCAACGGACCCCACAAGTCCGCCGAGCATAAGTCAGGGCACGCGCCTCAAACAGACGCGGGTAGGCAGCTCAAGCCACAGCGCGACGACGCAGGCGCTGCAGCGGCATGAGGGCCAATGCGGAAAACATCAGCAGTAGCGAAGAAGGTATCGGCAGCGCGGCCGCGACCGGATGCAGGGGAATGTCGATCAGATGGGTGGCGATATTGGCATTGCTCCAGCCGCTGCCGTTGAAGCTCAGGGTGCCGTAGCCGCGCACCACATTGTTTACATTGTCGAAGAACACTTCCGCCCATTCCAGCTTGAAGGGGGTGTGCCTGTAGCTCATGAGCAGATTGAAGGACCCTGCCGCCGCGCCCACGGTCGGTCCGCGCAGCACGAGTTTGGCAGGATTTTGGCGGTCCGCTTGCCAGCCGCTCATACTGGCGCCAAACGACAAACCGGCTAGCGTCATATTCGAGGGATCGAACGACCACAGATAAACCGCGTTGGTCTCGAAGTCGTTTGTGAAAGTCTGATTGAGCGTAGCGGCGCTGGCGTTGCCGGTTGCGAGCAGCCAGAAAATCAGCAGGGCTAGCGAAGTGACGCGCATGTTCATAGAGGCTCGGGCTTGAGGTATTTGTTTGCGTTAAACACAGCAAGGCTAATGCCAGACCCGCGCTATGGCAGCCGGTGCATGTCGGTCGTGGGGCGCTGATCACAGCGCACGCGTGGGCAGCGGAACGGCGTCGCAGCGCAGTGAAGGTGTGGCTAAAGTTTTTTAGCGGGATTGTGTGATGTGCTTCCGTCGGACGACGTGCGTCTGCGCGCACAGGGTCAGGAAGTGCCGTTTTTCGTCAGCTCAAAACCACGCCCACGCGCACCCTGCGTTATGCTTGCCACGGCATGCCCTTGCGTGGCGCCGTTCCGATCAACTACTGGCCTGTGGGGGGAGCAATGGATATTCAAGGCATTCTGGCGCTGGAAACACGCCGCTACGACGCGATGACGCGCAATGACCTGGTGGCGCTGGCCGCGCTCTTGCACGATGAACTCGTCTACACCCATTCTTCGGGTGTGGTCGACACCAAGGCCAGCTATCTCGAAGCCCTGCGCAGTGGCCACACTCGCTATCTGCGCGTCGAGCAGCGTGAACAGCAAATCAAACTGCTAGGTGAGGTAGCGCTCGTGATCGCAGCGACCCATATCGAGGTCGATGTGCACGCGCTACGCAAGTCGCTGGACCTGCGCTCGTTGGCGGTATGGACGGCGACGCCGGCCGGCTGGCAGTTCATCGCCTGGCAATCGTGCAGCGTCAAGTTCTAGATCGCAGCGCCCCGTGCGCCACGACCGTGGCCGAGCAAGACGCTCAGGCGCGCTATTCGCGCGTGACCACAACGCCGCGCCAGAAGGCGATGTGATCGGTGATGTTGGCCGCTGCTGATAGCGGCGTCGGGTAATACCACGCGGCATCAGCCAGGCGCTCATCGCCGACTATCACGTCGTAATAACTGGCAGTGCCTTTCCATCCGCACAGCGTATGGGTCGCGCTTGGCACCAGATGGGCGGCGCCGACGCTTGCGCGCGGAAAATATATATTGCCTTCGACTACCTCGAAGACTTCCGACTGGGCGATCAGGGCGCCCTTCCACTCTGCCTTGGCCATGTCTGCGATCCCTCTGACGCTTGATAGCCCATCCTAGCAGCCTTGAAAGTCACTGCACGAGTTTCGTCGTGTAGTTGAGCGCGCGCTTAGGCGCCGCCGCCAGCGGACATTACGCGGTTGCGTCCGGCGTTCTTGGCGGCGTAGAGGTGACGATCGGCTTCCGCAATCAGCGACTCGGCGGTCATGGTGCCCTCCACCAACTGCGCTACGCCGGCCGAAATGCTCACCCGTACCGAATGCTCGTGGCCGCGGACTGTGATGCGAAATGCGGCGCTATGCACGGCCTTGCGCATGCGATCCGCCAAAGCGATGGCAGCGCGATTGTCGGTCTGGCGGAGCAGGCAGGCGAACTCTTCGCCGCCGTAACGCGCAAACACGTCTTCGCTGCGGCTGGCCCCATGACAACGCTGGGCGACCTGCTTCAAGACCTCGTCGCCGGCGAGGTGGCCGTAGGCGTCGTTGACCGATTTGAAGTGATCGATGTCGAGGAAGATCAAGGACAGCGGTAAGCGATGGCGGTGATGCCAGGCGAATTCCAGGTCTAGCTGCTCGCGCAAATAACGTTCGTTGAACACGCCGGTCAGGCGGTCCTGAGTCGCTGACTCGTACAGATAAGTCGCGTAATCCTCCTCAATGGCATCGCGAAACTCGAATTTGAAAACCGTGTGCGAACCGAACTTCATACGCTCGCCGCCCACCAGTTCACGCACGTTGATGAGCTCGCCTTCGACCAGGGTGCCATTGGTCGAACCAAAATCTTCCACCATCACTTTGCGATCAGGCGTGACGACGAACAGCGCATGGCGTCGGCTCACGCCTTCGTCGTCGAGCACGATGTCGCAGTCCTCAGCACGGCCGAGGATCAAGCGGCCGGAGCCTATGCGGTAGGTGCGGCCCACCAGCTTGCCGTTGAGGACGGTCAAATAGGCATTGCGGGGCTCATCGGCGAGCTGTGCTTTGGCCGGCCAGTCCGGTCGCAGGAACGTGCCGGTCAGCGATGCGAAAGCCCCGACTGCCTGCTGGTCTGCGTTTCCCACGAGCACCCCATTGTTCTTTTGGTGTTACGCGACCATAGCGGGCAAACCGCGCCGGACTTTAACCAGGCCACTCGCCACGCTTATTAAAGTAAGAGCTGCAATGCGCCGCTTCCTCGGGTGTTGAATTTGGCTATGCACCAGCAAGCGCCCCATCGAGAGCAAGACCGCGTCCATGTCCGTACCGCAGCCGAAGATCGCCAGATTACCGACCATCGTCGTCGCGCGTGGGCGCAGCGCTGATCAACCGGAGTCGTCGACCACATCGGCCGCGCCGCCGCATCTGGCGGCCTGGTTGGCCCTGGTATGCAACATGATCCCAGGGGTGACGGCCGCCGGTGTTAGCGGCGGTGTCCGGCACGATGGCGGCTGCGATGGGAGCGCGACGTGGCCACCGGGCACCGTGATGGAGTCCGACGCCACGGCCCTCGCCGAACGGGTTCGCGTTGGCGCCGAGCCGCTGGTGATGGTGCCGGCGGCGAGCGCCAACACCGTCCTCCTCGCGCGCCGCCTATCTCACAGCACCCATGCTGACGCCGTGTTGGTGCTCAAGCTGTCGCAGCCTGGCGACGGGCAATGCGAGACCTTATACAAGCTGATCGATTGGAGCGCCGCGTGGCTGCAACTCGTGCTAGCGGGCGGCAACGACAACGGTCACGCCAGCGCCGCGCGCCTTGATCTCATGAGCGCGGCCCTAGGTGCGCTCGATCTGCGCGAAGCAGCCACGGCGATGGCGATCCGCGTCGCGGTGATTGCGGGCGTCGACAGTGCGAGCATCGGCTTGGCACGCGGTGATCGCATCGAATTGCTGGCCCGTTCCCACGCTGCCAACTTCGACCCTGGCACCAGTAGCAATCGCGCGCTGGTGGCGGCCATGGAAGAAGCGCTGGACGAGGGCTGCACGGTGGCGACACCGGCATTGGCAGCAGACACCCGCACGGTGAGCTTCGCCCACGATCAGTTGCGCAGCCATGAGAGTGCGTTGGCGGTGTGCACGCTGCCGCTACGGGACGGACAAACCACCGTCGGCGCACTCACTTTATGCCGTCATCGTGGCGCAGGCTTCAGCGCAGTCGAGGTTGCCGGGTTGACCGCGATCACCATTGATATAGCGCGGGTGCTGCGCACCAGGCGTGACGCCGAGGCCTCGCCGGGCACCCGTCTGGCTGCGCGCCTGACGACGTTTGGCGGCGCCCATCGCCAAGGGGTCAAAATCGCCGGCGTGGTGGCCGCCTTGCTGCTCGTCGCGCTGACTGGTCTTAACGGCACTTACCGTATCACCGCCCCGGCAACCCTGCGCGGCAGTATCCAGCGCAGCATCGTCGCACCCATCGATGGTTATGTACTCGAAGCGCCAGCGCGCGCTGGCGACGTCGTCAAGCAAGGCGATGTACTGGCGCTGCTCGATACCCAAAGCCTGGCGTTCGAACGGCGCAAATGGCTGGCCGAACACAGCGAAGCCGACAAGACCCTGCGTCAGGCGGTGGCGAAACTCGATCGCGCCGAAGCCGCCATCAGCAAAGCGCGGCTGGGCAAGGCCGCCGCACAACTGGCCTTGGTCGAGGCCCAGATCGCCCGTGCGCGTTTGACGGCACCCTTCGACGGCATGGTGATCGCGGGCGATCTCAGCCGCGCCATGGGTGCCCCGGTCAGTCGCGGC
Organism: Pseudomonadota bacterium; assembly: GCA_031362345.1. Classification (GTDB taxonomy): domain Bacteria; phylum Pseudomonadota; class Gammaproteobacteria; genus JADJYF01. The sequence continues at coordinate 6,011 of JANLSI010000672.1, read as the reverse complement.
GAGGTGTTGTTCGAGATCGCGCCCTTGGACGACTACCGGGTCGAACTTGAAGTCGACGAGCGCGATGTTGCCGATGTACGGGCCGGCCAGCACGGCGCGTTGGCGCTGGCATCGTGGTCTGCCGCACCCTTGCTCTTCACCGTCGATAGGGTGCTGGGCGTGGCGCAAACCAGCGCGGGTCGTAGTGTCTTCAAGGTTGAAGCGGTATTGAGCGGCGAGGTCAGCCAGTTGCGGCCTGGCATGCAGGGCGTTGGGCGCATCGAAACGGGCGCCCGGCGGCTGGGGTGGGTGTGGACCCATGCCTTGCTTGATCGCGTGCGTCTGTGGCTGTGGTGGCGCGTGCCGTGAACGCGGCCTTGCACAGCGAATCTTTGTGGACGCGCATGGCACCGCGCCGCGTGCGCCTGCGCGACACCGTGCAGGTATCGCGTCATCGCTATCGCGGGCGGCGCTGGTATCTGCTGCGCGACGCCGCCAGCGGTAGCTGGCAACGCTTGAACGAGACGGCCTTCGGTGTGGTGCGTCTGCTCAACGGCGAACGGAGCTTGGCCACGGTCCACGCCCATCTGCACGACAGCGGCACTGCGCTGGACGAAGCTGAACTCACGGCCGTGATCAATGCGCTACACCAGGCCGAGTTGCTCGACTGGGGGGGTGCTCAAGACGCCGCCGATCTGCACCAGCGTGCCCGCGCGCTGTCGCGGCGTAAGCGTGTCGCCCGCTGGCTGTCGCCGCTGACCTTGCGCCTGCGCCTGCCGGATCCCGATGCGCTGCTCGCGCGCCACCTGGCCCTCGCGCGCATTCTATTTAGCGCTATGGGCGCGCTAGGCGCCGCCGCGCTGTTGGTCAGCGGTGCGTTGGCGAGTGTCTTGTCGTGGCCCCAGATCGCTGGCTACTGGGCCGCTCGCGGTTACGCCGCCGATGCCTGGCTATTGATGCCGCTGGTCTATCTCGTGATCAAGACGGTGCACGAATTAGCCCATGGCTTGGCGGTCAAGCGGTGGGGCGGTGAAGTGCACGAGGTCGGCATCGTCCTGATGTTATTGATGCCTATCCCCTACGTCGATGCGTCTGCCGCCTGGGGTTTTGCCGAAAAGCGCCGACGCATCATGGTCGGCGCGGCTGGCGTAGTCGCCGAACTTCTGATCGCGGCGCTAGCGGCCTTGGTGTTCACGCTGGTTGAAGCGGGCATGGTCAAGGATCTCGCTTATACCGCGCTCCTGCTCGGTAGCATTTCGACCCTGCTCTTCAACGGCAATCCGCTGCTGCGTTACGACGGCTATTACGTCTTCGCCGACGTGATCGAGATGCCGAATCTCGCACCCCGCGCGACGCGCTATTGGCTCTACCTGATGCAGCGTTACGTGCTGGGACTAGCACACGCCGTCAGCCTGGAAGCGACCACCGCCGAACGGTTGTGGCTGTTGGGCTATGGCGCCGCGTCTTGCTTGTATCGCCTGATGGTCACCGCCGCCGCTGCGCTGCTGGTGGCCAGCGCGGTGCCGGTGCTCGGTCTCATTCTTGCGCTGTGGCTGGTACTCGGTCAGATCGGCTGGCCACTGCTGCGCGCTTGCTTGTTCATTGCCACTGCACCGCAAGTGCAGGCCCAGCGTGGGCGCGCTGCGGGTGTCGCAGTGGCCACCAGCGTCGTGCTCGGCAGCTTGCTCATGGCGGTGCCCTTGCCGCTCGCCACCCACTGCGAAGGCGTGGTGTGGCTCGCACCCCATGGCCAGGTGCGGGCCGGTGCCGAGGGTAGCTTGGACGCGATCCCCGTCGCTCACGGCCAGCGGCCGCTGGCCGCTGGCACGCCCTTCGCGCGCATCGATAGCCCCTTATTGAATACGCGAATCGCGGCGCTCGGCTTCGATCTTGAGGAGATGCATAGTCGTCACAGCGCCGCGCGGATCCGCGACCCCTACGCACTCGCCAGCTTGGCGCAGCAGATTGCGCGCCTGGAGGCCGACCTTGCGGTGCTGCGCGAAGAGCAACTCAACCTGGTGGTCAAGACGCCGGTCGCGGGCTGGTTGGAAATTCCTGACCGTCATGGCTTGCAGGGCCGCTACGTGAAGAAAGGAGACGTCGTCGCCTACGTGCTTGAGCAAACCACCCCGATGGTGCGCGTCGCGGTACCGCAGTCTGATGCCGAATTACTCCGCCGAAATATACGCGGCGTGAGCGTGCGCCTGCTTGACGAGCCGGGTCGAAGCTTGGCCGCGACGGTCCACGACGAGGTGCCCGCAGCGACCCGCGCGCTGCCGAGTGCCGCGCTCGGCGCGGCCGGCGGCGGACGCATCACCGTCGACCCGAGCCATCATGACCAGGCCATGGAAAACCTCTTCGTCCTTGACCTCGAACTCGTTGGGCTGCCACCCAGCACGCGTGTCGGCGGCCGCGCCCTGGTGCGCATTGAGCATGATCCCGAAGCGGCGGCGGCGCGTCTTTATCGCGCGCTACGGCGCTTGTTCCTGGCCCATCTCGCGGCCTGAAAGGGCGGCCCTCAAGTCGCGGCGAACAGCGCCGCTAGCCGCTACTCACTTCCCGATGCGAGCGCTTTGCCATGCCTTCATCCTCGACCTCGCGCCGCTTTGACCGCTTGTTGTTCATGGCTGTGTTGTTCATCACGGGCGTGGTGCAAGCGGCGGACAACGCAGAAGATCTGGAATGCGTGGTGATGCCCTATCGCGTGCTCGATCTCAGCAGCGGCGTCAGCGGGCGGCTTGAGCGCGTGCTGGTCGAGCGCGCCGAACGGGTGTCCGCCGGCCAGCCGCTGGCCGATCTCGAATCTCAAGTGGAGCACGCCAATCTGACCTTGGCGCGCGCCCGTGCAGGTATGAACAGCGAAGTGCAGTTGCGCGCCTCGGGTCTTGATTTCGACCAACGCCGCTTGGCGCGCATCGACAATCTGCAGGCCAAGAAAGTGGTTTCCGTGCAGGATCAGGATGAAGCGGCACGCGCCGCCAAGCTCGGCCAGTGGCAGCTGGCGGTGGCCCAAGACAACTTGCGCCTCGCCAAGCTCGATACCGGACGCGCCGAAGCGGCGCTGGCTTTGCGCCGGGTCGTGAGTCCTTTCGACGGGGTGGTGGTAGAGCGCTTCAAGTCGCCCGGCGAGTTCGTCGACAAGGAAGCGATTCTGCGCGTCGCCCAGCTCGACCCGCTGCGCATCGAGGTCATCGTGCCCATCGCACGCTATCGTGAATTCGCTGTCGGTCAGACCGTTACGGTCTATCCCGAGACCGATCCTGAACTTCCGTGGCAGGCGCCGGTGACCGCCGTCGATGCGGTCGGCGACCCGGCCAGTGGCACCTTCCGCGCGCGTCTCGAATACCCCAATCCTGGCCAGCACCATCTGGCCGGCATCAAGTGCATGGCACGCCTCGCTGGCGCCGTCGCGGCGCCAGGCGGGAAATCGCCCGCGTCAGCGGATGCGCCGCTCGCCCAAGTCGTGCCGTGAGCGACTGCTGCGTCACATCAGGCGATGCTTGCATCCTTACCCATCGCGCTGGTGCATAGCCGCCCGCAACCATCATGTCTTCGCGTCTGAGCGTCGCGCGCAAGCCGCGCGCTGCGCCGCAGATCGAAAGTCTCGAACCGCGCATGATGCTGTCGGCCGAGCTCGGCTTCGGCCTTGATGTGCCGCGCGATCCTACACACCCTACGGATCTCGCCCATCCCTGGCTGGATGTCAGCCCGCTTAGCGCGTGGTTGCCCGATGCCACCTCGTCAGCCCACACCACCCCGCCCGCCGCCTTCGATCTCGGTGCGCTGGCCAGCCTCGCGGCAGATGATCACCCAAGCACACAACGCCACGAGTTGGTCTTCATCGACGCCGGCATCGCTGACTATGAGCAGTTGCGTAGCGATATCGAACAACGTCACGACGGCATCGTGCGCACCATCATCGTGCTCGATACTGCCGCCGACGGTCTGCAACAAATCGATGCGGTGCTCAGTCACAGCCGCGACATCGATGCGGTACACATTCTCGCCCACGGTTCACGCGCCGGATTGCAACTCGGCAGCACCTGGTTGAACGCCGCCAGTCTGGCTGCGCAGGCTGACACCGTGGCGGCTTGGCAGCAGGCATTTTCAGCGCAGGGCGATCTGTTGCTCTACGGCTGCGATCTCGCTGGCAGTGACGCCGGTCGCCGTCTTGTGCAGTCCCTGGCGACATTGACCGGTGCCGATGTGGTCGCGTCGGAAGATCTCACCGGCAGCGCCGCGTTGGGCGGCGACTGGACGCTTGAATACGCGAGCGGTGCGATCGATGCGGGGGTCGCGATTGATGTCGCTATGCCGACCCATTGGAACGGTGTGCTTGGCCAGATCACCGTGACCACCAGCAACGACGTACTGGACGGCGATGCCAATACCAGTTCGCTGGCCGCACTTGCTGCAACACCGGGCGCCGATGGCTTTGTCTCGTTACGCGAAGCGATACTGGCGGCGAATACTGCGGCTGGCGCCGACACCATCAATCTGCAGGCTGCAACTTATAGCTTGACGCGCTTCAGCCTCGACGACACCGGCGGCGATCTCGATATCCGCGACAGTCTTTCCATCATTGGCCTATCGCCGGGCGCCACAACCATCGATGGCAGCAATATTTATCGGGTCTTGGACGTGCATGATGACGCCGCTATCACGGTCTCGATCTCGAACCTGAAAATCCAGCGCGGTCTCGCCAACTTCCTGAACGGTGAGGATGGCGGTGGTCTGCTGGTGCAGGGCGTCGCCAACATGCCGAACGTCTACCTGCGCAACGTGTGGTTTGCGAACAATCTCACCAGCGCGACCAACGACGAGGGCGGCGCTATCTACAACGCCGGTCATCTCGATATTGATGGCGCGCTGATCCAGAGTAACCAATCGAAGAAAGGCGGCGCTATCTACAACGCCAGCGGCGCGGTGCTCAATATGAGTAACGTCACGCTGAGCGGTAATCAGGCCACGGCCGGGGCAGGCGGTGGTTTCTATAACGCCGGCACCGCCACACTCAATCACGTCACCGTGACGGCCAACACCACCACCACCCAAGGTGGCGGGGTGTTCGACAGTGGCACGCTGTATCTCAGCAATAGCATCTTGTCCAGCAACAGCGCCGGCGCCAGCGGACCCGACCTGTCCGGCGCACTGAATGGCAGTGACTCCAACATCTTCGGCAATGACAGTGGCGGCAGCGGTTACGTCGCCTCCGATCGTCGCAACGTCAATCCGAATCTGGGCGCACTCGCCGACAACGGTGGCAGCCTCATGACCCACGCGCCCCAGGCCGGCAGCCAGGCGATCGGTAACGCCGACGCCGGCAACACCGTAAGCACCGATCAGCGCGGCTTGCTGCGCAACGATGGCAGCCCAGATATTGGCGCGCACGAGGTTGGCGCCAGCGCAGCAGCTAGCGGCCACTATCTTGATCGCTTTGATACCTTCACCTACAGCGGCACTAACGGCACGCTGATTTGGAGCAATGATTGGCAGGAAATTGGCGAGAGCAATGGGGCCGGTGGCGGCAGCATTAAAGTACAAGTCCTGCTTGGCGAGCGGGGCCTGCAAATCCACTCGGACACCAAAGGGGCGTGGCGCCAAGCGGATCTCTCCAGTGGCAGTCAGGCCTTACTCAGCTTTGACTATGCGCGGCAAAACCTCGGCGTGGGAGAAAGTGTCGTGGTCGAAGCGTCTACCAATGGCGGTGGTAGCTGGACCGAGATTGGTCGCGTCAACGGCCCGGCGAACGATAGCGCCTATCGCAGCGCGAGCTTCGATCTTTCTGCACACATCGATACCGACACCCGCGTGCGCTTCGTTGCCGTCGGCTTGAACTCGGGCAGCCACAATGTGTTGCTCGACAATATTCGAATAGATTTGGCGGGCGCTGCGCTTAACCAGCAATTGAGCGCCACCAATCTCACCCAGACTCGCAGCTATACCGAAGGCGCGGCGACGGTCGCGATTAACGACATCGTCATCACCGATGCCGATAGCGCAGAGACCGTGACGGCCAGGCTCACGCTGGC
>JANLSI010000205.1:0-3974 GCA_031362345.1 Pseudomonadota bacterium | reverse complement strand
TTGCTAGGGGTTGATACCTTTCAAAAACTTGAATAATTCACTGTCGGTAGACAGCACAAGCGTGGTATCGGCGGAAATGATTTGGCGGTACGCACTCATAGTGCGCGTGAATTCGTAGAATCGAACCGAGTCAGCGCTCTGGTTGTAGGTGCGGGCGTAGATCTCGGTGGCCGTCGCGTCGGCTTCGCCACGGATCTCCTCGACGCGGCGGTAGGCTTCGGAACGTACTTTTTGCAGTTCACGTTCGCGATTGCCATTGATGCGCGCTGCTTCACCGTTACCTTCTGAGCGGAACTGCTCGGCAATTTGCTGGCGTTCGCTGATCATGCGGTCGTAGATCTTCGGTTGGACCGACTCGTTGTAGTTGATACGCATGAAGCGGATATCGAGCAGCTCGATACCGAAAACAGCCACCTTGGTCGCCGCCGCCGCGAAGATCTGCTGTTCAACCTTTTCGCGCCCCATGTGAATGGGCACCAATGTGCCGAGCACATTGTTGGAATCACCCAGGGTTGTATCCTGCGTCGGCACGCGGTCCTTGGTGGTCCGAACAATCTCAATGAGTTCATGTTTGGCGATGGCGTTGCGCGTCTCGCTGCCAAGAATGTCATCGAGTCGAGACTGGGCACTGCGCTCGTCGCGTAAGCGCAGGAAGTACTGTAGCGGGTCGACAATGCGCCAACGGGCAAACAAATCGACTGATATATACAGTTTGTCCTTGGTCGGCATATCGGACGGATTGCCGTCCCATTCCAGAATGCGCTTCTCAATCGGGTTGACGTCCTGGATAAACGGTAGCTTGAACTTGAGCCCGGCACGGGTGACCGGTGCGCCTACCGGTTTGCCGAATTGGGTGATGATAACTTGCTCGGTCTCATTGACCGTGAACGCCGAGCTCATTAGCGCGGCCACCGCCAAGATCAGTAGCGCGCCGACCAGCGCCGAGGCCAGCGATCTCATGGTGCGATCGCCTTTTGTTGCTGATCAAGCTGCATGAACGGCAAGATCTGGCGGCCCTTCTCGTCAAGGATAATAGTTGAACGCAGATTCGGCAGGACGTCCTGCAAGGTTTCGAGGTAAATGCGTCGCTTGGTGACTTCGGGTGCCTTCAGATACTCGGTGAATACGGCATTGAAGCGCGCCACGTCGCCTTCGGCTTCGTTGACGCGTTTGAGCTTGTAGCCTTCGGCTTCACGCACACGCTGGTCCTTCTCGCCTTCGGCGAGCGGAATAACTTTGTTGTATTCCCGGCGCGCTTCGTTGATAAGCTTTTCTTTTTCCTGTTGGGCCTGGTTGACTTCGTTGAAGGAGGCCTGCACGGGTTGCGGCGGATTGACGTTCTTGAGCTGCACCTGATCGATGCTAACACCGAGTTCGTACTTGGCCGCGAGGCTCTGCATGCGGGCGAGGGCTTCGACTTCAATTTCCTGGCGACCAATCGTGATGACTTCATCGACCGTTCGATCGCCGACTGCCTCGCGCATCACCGACTCCGATACGTCGCGCAAGGTTGCCTGGGGATCGCGAATGTGAAACAGGAACTTGGTCGGGTCATCGATGCGGTATTGCACCACCCACTCGACCAAGGCGGCATTCAAATCGCCGGTGACCATCTGGGTCTCGGCCTGCGGCTCACGGGAATTCTGATAGGGATTGGTTGCGCCTTCCGTAGCAAATCCGAATTCCTGCTTCAACTGGCGTTTGATCGGAACGATAGTCGCGACATCCACGCCCAGCGGAATTTTGAAGTGCAAGCCGGGGTCGACGTGGCGCAGATACTGGCCGAAGCGTTGGATTACCCCCACCGAATCACTGGGTACGGTGTAGACACCCGACCACGCGGCGGTGACGAGTGCGCCTAGCGCCAAAACAACTTCGAACGAGCGCCCGCCCGGCAGGCGGAACATGCGCGCAAATATTTCACTCAAGTCAGGCGGTGCCATGCATGCAACATAGCTTGAATCGTGTCCGCCTACGAGTGGTAGGCATAGCGTGCTTGACGGCGTGCCGTTCGGCCGCAGAGAGATCAGACATGAAATTCAAACCGGAACGTCGCACCCGCTGTAGTCGCAAGGATGCAGACGGCTGGAACTGGCCATCGTCAATCCAGTAGCGAATCTTGCGGGCGCGGCAGATACCTCACCGATGATTACGGCATGATTGGCCGTGGTGGCATAATCCCGAGGGGGCTGCGGTTTGATTTCGATGCGCCTCATTGGCGTGGCGCACAGTCGTCGTGATCATCTGATCAGCTCGCCGGCCGCCCAGCGTGCAGCTCGGTATGCCCGACAAAAAGTTACTAGGAATCGAACATGACCCCAGCCGTCTGTCTCGTCATCGGTGCCGGCGCCGGCATCGGCGGTCACGTCGCCAAGCGCTTCGCCCGCGCGGGCTTCCATGCCTGTCTGGCCAGGCGCAGCGATAGCCAAGGCCTCAATCGGCTGGTCGGTGAAATCGAAGCTGCGGGCGGCGCGGCGAGCGGCTTCATGCTGAACGCGGTGGAGGACAACAGCATCGAGGCGTTGGTTGAAAACGTCGAGGCCAACATCGGCCCGATCGAGGTCGCGGTTTACAATCTCGGTGCGCAGATCGGCGATCGGGCACTCGCCGATACGTCGCTCAAGACTTTCGAAATGGGCTGGCGGCTCGCCACCTTCGGTTTGTTCCGTCTCGCCTCGTCACTCTTGCCGCGCATGGAACAACGGCGCCAGGGCACCTTGCTTGTCACGGCGGCGACCGCGTCGATGCGCGGCAACGCCGGCCAACATTCCCACGCGGCGGCCATGGGTGGGCGCAGAATGCTCTGTCAGACTCTCAATGCGCAGTTCGCTCACAAAGGTATTCACGTCGCCCACATCGTTATCGATGGCGCGGTTGACGCGCCGGATACGCTGGGCAAGATGCTCGGGCCGCAGCGTTACCAGGCACTGCGCGAAAGCAAAGGCTTGGAGAAAGACGGGCTGCTGGTGCCCGCCGAGATCGCCAACACTTATTATCATCTTGCGACTCAGCATCGCTCCGCCTGGACCTACGAGCTCGACCTACGTGCGCACTCGGACATGGCGTGGTGGAATCACGCGGGGCTGTCATTGTGACTGTGCGAGCGGCGCCATGAGTCTGCCCGCGCGCATGCCTTGGACGACCATCATCGCCGCCACCTTGATAGTCATGATCACCATGGGCGGGCGACAGGTCAGCGGTCTGTTCATTGCGCCTTTGCATACATCGACGGGGCTAGGCATCGTCGCCATCAGTTTCGCCATGGCTATCGGCCAGTTCACCTGGGGCCTGGCACAGCCGCTCTTCGGCGCGCTCGCCGATCGCCACGGGCCTAGCCGCGTGATCGCGGCGGGCGGGGTGATGATCGCGGCCGGCATGGCGCTGACGCCCTTTGTGTCTTCCGAGTGGGCGCTGATCTTCTCGCTCGGGGTGCTGAGCGCCGTCGGCGCAGGGGCCGGCAGCCTGACCATCTTGATCGGCGCCGCGTCCCGTGTCATCCCCCTTGAGCGGCGGACTTTTGCCGTGAGCATTATTTCTTCCGGCGGATCGCTCGGTCAGTTCGTTTTCGCGCCGCTGACCCAGGCGTTGATCAGCGCCTTCGGCTGGACCAGCGCCATGCTAGTGCTGGCGGCGACGGCCTTAACCACCCTGCCGCTCGCGTGGCCACTGCGCCAGCGTGCAGCGCTCGCATCGACCGCCAGCGGCACCTCTGCCACAGAAATCACTTTCGGTGGGCAACTGCGCGCAGCCTCGCGCGACGCTAGTTATCTGTGGCTGCTGCTTGGCTTTTCCACCTGCGGCTTCCATGTCGCCTTCCTCGTAACCCATATGCCCGGCGTGGTGCAGATGTGCGGGCTGTCGGCATCGGTAGCCGCAACGTCCATCGGGTTGATCGGGATCGCCAACCTGGTCGGCACGCTCGGTGCCGGCTGGCTGAGCGTGCGCGTGCGGTTGAAGTCCATCCTGTTCTGGAT
>JANLSI010000198.1:0-5100 GCA_031362345.1 Pseudomonadota bacterium | reverse complement strand
CACACCTTCCAGCCCTCGCGTTGGTAACTTTCCGGCGGGATCAGCATGGCCAGGTTGGTCTTGCCGCAAGCGCTTGGGAAGGCGGCGGCGACGTAGTGGGTCTCGCCCATGGGCGTTTCGACGCCGACGATCAGCATGTGTTCGGCCAGCCAGCCTTCGCTGCGGGCCTGAGCGCTGGCGATGCGCAGGGCATGGCATTTCTTGCCGAGCAACGCGTTGCCGCCATAACCCGAGCCGACGCTCTTGATCAGAAGCTCATCGGGGAAATGCATGATGAGACGCTTATCAGGATCGAGGTCAGCTATCGAATGCAGACCCTTGACGAAACGCTGGGATTGTTCGAGGTGAGCCAGAGCCCGTGTACCAATACGCGCCATGACCCGCATGTTGACCACGACATAGGGACTGTCGGTGATTTCGACGCCGGCGCGCGCATAGGGCGAACCATAGGGGCCCATGAGATAGGGAATGACGTACATCGTGCGGCCGCGCATGCAGCCTGCAAACAGAGGGTCAATCTTGGCGTGCCCTGCGGCCGGCGCCATCCAGTGATTGTTGGGTCCTGCGGCTTCGGCATCGGGCGTGCAGACAAAGGTCAGATGCTCGACACGCGCGACGTCACGGGGGTCGGAGCGGTGCAGGAAGCAGTTGGGGTGGGATTGTTCGTTCAGGCGGATGAGGTCGCCGGTCTCCAACATAAGCTTGGTCAGGCTGGCATTTTCCTCCTCCGAACCGTCACACCAATGAATGCGGTCCGGCTGGGTCAGTTTGGCAACTGATTCCACCCATGCCGCCAATTCGGCACTTTTTGTCATTGACGAAACTCCAGATGGCAATTTAAAAAAAGCGAAAAAGCGGGGCACGCCCACCAGCCGAAATTGGCATGGACTGCGGCTCAAGGCTCAGGCGCACGACACCAACAATGACCGCTGAAAAATTGGCCGCAAGTGTAGCCGACAGCTGCCTCCTTGTTGACGAAAACTTGTAAGGTTTTGCCAACTTGTGCCGTAGTCGGCGACGTCCCTTGAGGGGCTCAAAAGCCGATTTGCGGGGCCCGAAATTATTTCTTCGCTAGCCTTGACTTCCGATTTCCCCAGGCCTATGCTGCGTTGCAATAATGCTGCGGCGCAATAAACGCCGTCTCACTGTCAAACATCGGCGCGTTGCGCCAAACACCTCTCTTAAGGAGTAGCGACATGGATAATAAATTCATCGAAAACTGGCAGGATTACGGCAAGAACGCTATGGCAGCCGCCAAAGAGCTCGAAGTCATCACGACCCAGATCATCGAAAAAATCACCGGCAAGCAGATGGAACTGGCCAACGCCGCTTTCGAGGCTGGCACCAAGTACGTCAGCTCGTTGGGCGAGATAAAGGGCGTGCAGGACCTGTTTTCCGAACAGACCAAGCTCGCCACCGCATTCAACGAAAAGATCTTGGAAGCCGCGCGCAGCACCGCCGACATCCTGACCGAAACCCGCGAGGCCTACCAGGCCTGGATGGAGAAAGGTTTGAAGGCCATCAGTGGCAACGCTGAACTGGTGATGCCGAACTTCGCCTTCCCGATCAAGACCGCCAAGAAGGCTGCCTGAGCTTGAATCATCGGGGCGCTGTCGGCATCTTTCGCTAAGCTCCCCTCACCCCTTCGGGCACCGTCTCGCGCGGACTCGAAGGGGATTCTTTTTCCGCCTCAGCCCACCCTGGTCATCCACTCGGCCACGGCCCCCGGCACCGAGCGCGGTGACTCGAGTCCCACATAGACACCGATGTGGCCACCCGCCAGTTCGACTTCCGTGTAGTCAGCCGTACCGATTGCTTCACCCAGCGCGCGCGAAGCGGCCGGTGGCACCAGATGATCGTCACGCGCGTAGATGTTCAGCACGGGCATGCTCACCGCGCGCAGATCAACCGCACGTCCCGCCAGTTCCAATTCGCCCTTCAGCAACTTATTGCCCTGATAGAAATCCCGTGCGAACTCGCTACAGGCCCGTGCCGCCAGCGCCGGGCTGTCAAATATCCACTGTTCCATGCGCAAAAACATCGCGACCGCTGAAGCGTCGCCCAATTGTTCGAGAAAGCGCAGATATTTCTGCTGGGTCAGCCGATAGGGCTTGAGTGACAGGAACAACCCGTTAAGGAAATCGCCGCTGATGTTGCCGCAACTCTCTACCAGCCGCTCGACATTGATGCGCCGCACCAGATGACTGAGCATGTCCTGGGGGGTATGAAAATCGATGGGCGTGACCGTCGTGATCAGACGTTCCACTTTATGTGGATAGAGCGCCGCGTAGCAGACACTCAAGGTGCCGCCCTGGCAAATGCCTAGCAGTACTAGCGACCGCCGCTGCAGTCGCGCCAGCAAATGCTCGACGCAGCCGTCGATATAGCGATTGATGTAGTCGTCGAGACCCAGCATGCGATCGGCGCCGCTGGGATAACCCCAATCGATCAGATAGATGTCGAAACCGCGCGCCATCAACGCGGCAATGAGCGAGCGATCTGCCTGTAAATCGGCCATTTCCGGCCGATTGACCAGGGCGTAGACGATCAACAGCGGCGTGCCACCAGCGCTGGCCTGCGCGGCGCCATAACGATAGAGGCGCACGCCTTCCAGTTCGAAGATCACCTGGCGCGGCGTCGCGCCGACCCGCACGTCGCCAATTTTCCGTAACACGCCAAGGCCACGTCGCACGCTGTCCTGGAACGCAGCAAGTTCCTTGTTGACGGCATCAATTTGTAATTCCAGGCGCGGCATAACGCTTTACTTGCCCGCGTCGAGAATATGCGCGATGTCGAATTCGCCCCCTGCCGGTTTGTTCTTGCGTGCTTTGGCTGCGACCAGACGCGGCGTCTTGGTTATCTGCTTATTCGCGACTTTAGCCACTGGCGGCAGCGTATTCACTGCCTTCCGCGCCGGCTTTGCACGCGGCCTAACGCTACCTATCGCCGGCGGCAATGACGCGGCGGGTAGCGACTCGGCAACCATACTCGACGGCGGCGAAGCCGCGTGTGGTTCGGCGCGCGCAACAGCTCGCTCGGCGCGCAGCGTCGTCAGCTCGCGCTGCAAATCGTGCTGACGCTTGATCAGCGCATCGATTTCTTCGCGCCGTGGTGTATCGAACAAAGCAGACCAACGCCCACCGAGCGCCCGCAGCGCGATCCGCACATCACTGCCTGCATCCACCCAGGCACCAAAGTCATGGGCGAAAGCATCGCCCATGACGCGCTCCGCATAGGCCGCTTCAGCCTGATCTATCCAGGCATCGTACAGTGCGCGCACGGTCGTGATCGGCGCGCCGCCATCGTCGCGCAGGAAACGGCCGAAACGTTCAAGTGCGGTGCGGTTTGCCAGCCGATAATGTTCGTCGACGCGCGCACGCGCACCTTGCTCGGCGAGTGCGGCGCGTTGCACGGCCTTCAGCATTTCCTGCCATTCGCGCTGCGGTCCAACTGACGGCAGCGCGAGCAACTCGGCGCTCCAGCCCTGCAAGGTCGCCGACCATTGCTGCCAGGCTTGCCCGGCATTAGCGTCCGGAAACGCAGAAAGAAGGGCGCTCGGCGCCGCGCGCAGGAAAGCATTCAGCAGATCGTTGCCCGCCGCTGGCCCGGTGCCTGCTCGTCCGGCGGACTGCACGGCGCTGACAAACCGACTAGCAAAATCGCCGCCACCGCCTCGACTAAGAATTTGCTGCACGACGCGCGCAAAATCGAGATAGGCTTGGGCGAAGCCGGCGGCCGCCGTCGCGCGCGGTTCGAAAGGATTAGCGCCTGCCGGACTCTTGAAGGCCTTGCCGGCCAAGCCCATCCAGGTGCGCCACGCGGCCAGCCACGGCGCCTCGTTGGCGGTGCTCATGGCGCGCCGACCGGTCGATGGGCCGACGGCGGTCTATTGATTGGCACGATGGCTGATCAAGTCGTCCACCACCGCCGGATCGGCGAGCGTGGTGATATCGCCCAGAGTGTCGAGTTCGTTAGCCGCAACCTTGCGCAAAATACGCCGCATGATCTTGCCGGAGCGGGTCTTGGGCAGGCCCGGCGCCCACTGGATCACATCGGGCGTCGCGATTGCGCCAATTTCGTTGCGCACGTGTTGCACCAGTTCCTTGCGCAGTGCTTCGCTCGGACTGACGTTGTGCATGAGCGTCACATAGGCATAGATGCCCTGACCCTTGATGGCATGGGGATAACCGACCACCGCCGCTTCCGACACGGCGGCGTGCAGCACCAGGGCGCTTTCGACTTCGGCCGTACCGAGACGATGACCGGAGACGTTGATGACGTCGTCGACACGACCCGTGATCCAGTAGTAGCCATCCTCGTCGCGACGAGCGCCGTCGCCGGTGAAGTAACACCCGGGAAACATCTTGAAATAGGTTTCCTTGAAGCGCTCGTGATCACCGTAGACGGTGCGCATCTGGCCCGGCCAGGAACGCTTGATGACCAGTGAACCGGCGCTCGCACCCGGGAGTTCACGGCCTTGATCATCGACCAGGGCCGGTTCGACGCCAAAGAACGGCAGGGTCGCCGAACCCGGCTTCAAACGGGTCGCACCCGGCAGCGGCGAAATGAGGATGCCGCCGGTTTCGGTCTGCCACCAGGTATCGACTATCGGGCAGCGCCCGTCGCCCACTACGTTGTAATACCACTCCCAGGCTTCCGGGTTAATGGGCTCACCGACGCTGCCAAGGATGCGCAAGCTGGCACGGCTGTACTGGGTGACGAAGGCATCGCCTTGACCCATCAGAGCGCGCAACGCGGTCGGCGCGGTGTAGAAGATGTTGACCTGGTGTTTGTCGATGACCTGCCAGAAACGGCCGGCATCGGGATAGGTCGGCACACCTTCGAACATCAGCGAGGTCGCGCCATTGGCGAGCGGCCCGTAGACGATATAGGAATGGCCGGTCACCCAGCCGACATCGGCGGTACACCAGTAGATGTCACCGTCGTGATAATCGAACACGTACTTGTGCGTCATCGCCACATGCAGCAGATAGCCGCCGGTGGTATGCAACACCCCCTTGGGTTTACCAGTCGAGCCCGAGGTGTAAAGAATGAACAGCGGATCCTCAGCGTCCATCGACGTCGGCGGGCAATCATCGG
>JANLSI010000168.1:0-19085 GCA_031362345.1 Pseudomonadota bacterium | reverse complement strand
CGCTCGGCTTGCGCAGAGCTTCATATGCGACACTTGCAGCCGGTAGTAAATGCCACCGACGACCAGACCTTCCTCGCTCCAATCAAACTGGAACGCCTCGCCTAGACCAAAGGCCAGCGGCACGAAGGCATTGACCAGCGCTGCCTGGCCTTCGCCTTGGCGCCATGCCAGCACGAAGTCCGTCACTCGGGTATAGCCGCCGTCGTAGCCGGCACGCTGCAACTCAGCGAACAAGGCTTTGGCGGTACGTCGCTCGCGGTTGGGGCGACGGGCGTCGGCCTTCAGCACCTGCACAAGCGTCTCGTGAAAGGCGGTCAGCTTGTTCAGCTGTGCCCCGCGCCGGTACTTCAGCTCACCCTCAAGCTCGCCGTGCAGCCACTTCGCAACGGTGCTCTGCAACAGCCCCGTCATCCGCGAGATCTCGCGCTCTGACTTCTTTCCTCGCCGGCTCAAGCGCCGGATCTTGCCTATCATGTCCATAGTGATCACTCCTCATCCTCTGCTGCTCAAAAATTCAGCAGAGTAGGTTGAACACCTGGCTCAGTTTTCGGTCGGCGCGACCACTTATAAGTGGCTCAGTTTTCGGTCGGCGCCAACACCTGGTGTTACTGTCGGTGGCGGCGGTATTTATTGGCCTGTGGGTGACGGGCACTGAGCTGAACATCTCGGCGATGATGGGCATGACGATGATCGTCGGAATCGTCACTGAAGTCGCGGCGTTCTATTTTGCCGAATTGGATACCAATCAGGCGGCGGACCGCGCCGCGCTGATCAGCGCCGGGCGTTACCGACTGCGCCCGATCCTGATGACGTCGTTGATTGCGATATTGGCGCTAATGCCTCTCGCATTGGGGATCGGCACTGGCTCGGCGATGCAAACGCCGCTGGCAATTGCGATTATTTCGAGTCTTGTTGCTGCGATTCCGCTCGTGTTGGTCGTCATGCCGGCAGTCTATTCCATGCTGGCGGCGGTTGCTGGCGCCGCGCGGACGGTCAAGTCGTTCTAGCCCTCGCTTTGGTGCGTGCCTAAGCTGAAGAAGTCGGCGTGCAGAGCGTCGCCATGTCGGACGAACATCAACGTTTCATATTGTGAATTGAAGGTCTCACGATAGTACATCCAACGTGGTAAACACGCGCAGTCAATGAGGTCTGAACTTAAGGCGTTCTTCAGAGTTGCCTCAGAGTTTCGCAAGGCGCACCCACTAAAGTGCAAGACACCGAGCAAAAACCCCGTGGTTGGTTCGGCGGCAATCCATGTAATCACTGAGGAGAAAGCTCGTGAGCAAATTTCCACACTCAAAGCTGATTTTATCGGTACCGGCCAGCGCGCTACTGGCAGGCTTTATGATGAACGCGGTGGCAGCGCCGTCTTTGCCCGAGTTTTCAGTCGCGGACTTCATCCTGGGCGCCGCCATCAACAACCCCTACTTTCCGCTCGTACCTGGGACCACCATGAAGTTCCTTGTGAAGGACGGCATCAGGACGGCCGAGAACACCGTCGAGGTAACGCACGACACCAAGACGATTGGTGGGGTGAAATGCGTCATGGTGCACGACACAGTGTCGGAAAGCGGCGCCGTGACCGAGGACACCTACGATTGGTACGCGCAGGCTGACGACGGCACAGTTTGGTACTTCGGCGAAGACACGAAAGAGTTCAAATCGAGTGGCCAGATTGACACCAAAGTCTCCTGGGAGGCTGGGGTCAATGGCGCCCAGGCGGGGATCATCATGCCCGGGGTGGCGAAGCCCGGTGAGCCCTATCGCCAGGAATACGTCGCCGGCAAAGCCGAGGACATCGGACAGGTGGTCGCGTTGGGCGAGTCGGTCACTGTGCCGGCCGGCACCTTTGCCGACGTCGTCCAGACCAAAGAATGGTCGACGTTGGAATCTGGCAGCGAGAAGAAGCGGTACGCCCCAGGCGTGGGTGTCGTCCGCGAGGAATCGACTGCGGGCGAGATCGTTATGCTGATTTCCATCACGACGAAGTAATCAAGCCGCTCGGACCTACCCGTGCGCGCCATTGGGCATTGAGGTGTTCGCCACGACATCAGCATGCTGACAATCACGGTGACGTTCGCCGCCGCGCCAGCGAACCAAAATACGCGTTCGCGGTCTGAGCGAGTGCGACGAATGACTATCGTCCTTGTCGGCGTTCGAATTCGCCAAACCCTCGCGGTATCGTTGTCGTTATAGATGCTGATGCATTTTTAATGACATTGGCGTCGGCGCAGGCTAATGAATTTATCTTAAAGAAATCATCAAGAGAAATATCAATGTTAAGGTTTGATCGAAAATTACAGCGCGTATTCGTGGTTGCTGTCGCGCTTGTGCTCACGTATGTGGCCCGTGCCGACGAGCCTATCGCGCAATCGAAGTATTTGAAAGACGCGACAGTGTCTCCAGACACCGCACGATCGACGGCGACCAAGGAGTTCCGCGGCGAAATCGTGGCGGAGGAACTCGAAAAAGAACAAGGAGGAAGCGGACTGCGCTATTCATTCGACGTGAAGGCCGGTGCCGTAACCCATGAGGTCGGTGTTGATGCCAAGACTGGCGTAGTGCTGGAGAACTCACTTGAGGGACCGAACCCTGATTGAGCACGAACCGGGAGCGAAAAAGACAGAATGTGAGAAGGATTTTCTGTGGCTGGATACTAACGCCCGCGCAACCCACGCCACAGCGCTATTTTCTTGACACTGCAGTGCGCTCCGTTATTTCACCCGCAGTCCCCACTTCGCGGACGACGCCCACATCCTTGGCGTACCACTTCTGCTCTGCACCTGACTCGACCATCGACCATTCCTTGGTCTTGAGCACGTTTGAATAGCTACCAAATGGCACGGTAACCAACTCGTTCACCGAAACGATTTGCCCCACATCTTCCGCCTTGCCGGCGAGAAATTCCTGGCGATAGGGCATCAGATCCAAAGGCGATGCCGGCATCACTATGCCCGGTTGCGCCCCATCTTTGCCCGCTTCCCAAGCGCCAGAGATATCCATTTCCCCTCCAGGCTTGAATTCACGCGTTTCCTCTCCGAAATACCACACCGTACCGTGGTCAGCCTGGGCGTACCAATCATAAGTGTCCTCGATCAGCCTGCCAGCTTCAGTCTCCATATCGTGTACCACCACGCAGGCCACCCCCATCACGGTTCTCGTGTGACGAGTAACTTCGACGACGATTTGGGAAGTCTTAACACCATTCCTTCTTATAAGCGTCTTTACGGTACCCAGGACAAGAGGAAAATAAGGATTGTCGACAGTGCCGTGAAACGCAGCCGGTTCGATGTGCGGCAGGTAGTGGCCCTTGGTAATTTCATCGGCCTGGCAGGCGCCGGCAAACCAAAGAAAAGCAGCAAACGCCCTCACATGTTTAGTTTTCATGGCGTCGATCCTCACAAGTATGTCTCGACAATTTTGTGTCCAAGCGAGCAAGAGATTTGTCGGCGCGATATTTTCGTCAAGAAACAGATCAGCATCGGTATTCGGCCACTGCGCCGAGCGATTTATGCATTAACACTCGCAACTGATAGTCGCCCTGTCGTGCATAAGACGTTCCGTGCTCACTTAAGTTAGCGCGCTCCCGATTCCGCGACGACGGTCGCCTCAATTCTCGTCGAATCTCTCACTTGTAGATACTGATCGTCCACTGCGTTGACAATTTGCACCATAAGAACCCTCTTCTCTATGCGCGGGGATGACGACGTAGGAGCGGGCCGCGCTGAGGTCTTTGCGCAAAGACGCCATTGTTGAATCAGTAGCGCCCACGGAAATACACCCGCACTCGCTGACCGTTTCCCCGAATTGCTGATCACCGCGCAACATCGCGACCAGGCATCGTTTTAAGCAAATGCCACCCTCCCTTTAATGAAACGTTAATTATGCAGACCTTACTGTCTTGCAGAGTAATTCAGAATTGAAACCGATAGGGAATATGTGGCGACCTGAGTAAACGAGCGAGATTTTCGGCCGAGGTCGGCGACAAGGACCCAAGGAGCTCGCGGTACTACAAAACCTACGGCAAAGAGGTTCGGCGAATTCGATGAAAGGAAGCCAGATTGCCACCAATATTGTTAGCACGCCCTACGGGTGAAGGTTCGCGTACGTTGTGTCCACAATGCGGTCACCGAGACGCACTCAATGCTTTGCCGTAAGGGAAGCCGCGTGGCAAAGCCGCGTCGCTATGGGCGGTGTCGCGCGGAGCCATTCATTTGCCATGCTGTCTGTGTGCGGTCATGCGCATAAGTCAGGTCATGCTCGCGAAAGGATTTTGGGAGGACAGCACTTTGTTGATTTGACGCTGGAAATGGCGAAGCGCGGACATGACGTGCAAGCCATTTGCCATCGTGACTTCCGCGCTGCAAAAGAACTGCATGGCGTAGCTAACCTTTGTGTCGAACCGATTGCGGTCATGGGCAGTTGGGATGTTTTTGCGGCAAGACGGCTAAGCAAGCTGATAGGGCTGTTTCGCGCGAACGTTGTGCACGCACATCTTGGGCGCGCGGCGCACCTATGCGCGCGCGGCGCTCGAGAGTGGGATGTGCGACTGGTCACCAACAGTCACAACTATATCAATCTTTAGGGCACCTCTAAAAATTCCCTTTCAAACACGCGCTAAGCGATCGATTTGAGGGAGGAGTATTGAGATACTACAAACCGTTTCTGCGATGTAAAGCGATGCGATGAGCAAAACAAGTTCCCCCGGTTTTTTTGATATTGAATCGCGTGCCGCTAAATTAACGTCGCTGGGTGATCCGCTGGTGGCGCTAGAGGCGCAGATTGAGTGGGAAGCCTTTCGGTGTGATTTAGCACGTGTGCATGGGAAGGTCAGGAAGAGCCGGGCGGGAGCGAAGCCGTTTGATGTGGTACTGATGTTCAAGATGTTGGTGCTGCAGCAGCTGTACAACCTGGCCGACGAAGGGCTTGAATATCAAGTGCGGGACCGGTTGTCGTTCATGCGCTTTTTGGGTCTTCAGTTGGAAGACCGGGTGCCGGATGCGAAGACGGTGTGGCTGTTCCGCGAGCGCCTCAACAGGCTGAAGTTGGTAGAGGTATTATTTCAACGGTTTCACGCGCAACTAGCGGCTCATGGCTATATCGCGCGAGCAGGACAGATGGTCGACGCGACGTTTGTGGAGGCGCCTCGGCAGCGCAACTCGCGAGAAGAGAGCGGCCAGATTAAGGCTGGCACGGGTCCTGCGGACTGGCCAGCGAACAAGCAGCGGCAAAAGGATGTTGAGGCGCGCTGGACGAAGAAGAATCAAGAGACCCATTACGGCTACAAGAATCACGTCAACGCAGATGAAGCGCACAAGTTGGTGCGCGAATACGCAGTGACGCATGCGGCGGTACACGACAGCCAAGTGTTTGACGAGTTGTTGGATCAGACAACGGATGAGGACGGTCACAAACGCGCGGTTTATGCCGATAGCGCTTACCGCTCTCAAGCACAGGAAGAAAAACTAGCCGCTGACCACTTACCCAGTCAGATTTGCGAGAAGGGCAAACGAGGGCAGCCGTTAACGGACACACAGAAAGCGGCCAACCGGCTTAAATCCACGGTGCGGTTTCGGGTCGAGCATGTCTTCGGTGCACAAGCACAGATGGGCGGGCATCTGGTGCGCACGATTGGCCTGGCACGCGCCCAGTTCAAGATCGGAATGATGAATCGGGTGTACAACATGAAACGCTTGGGGCAACTACTCAAGCGTGATGCGCTGAAGTTACTGTGTCTAGACCACCCTAGGCGAGATCCGTCCATGGCGGCATAAAACGGAGAACCCGCTTCAAGAAAGCGCTGTTTAGAGGTGGGCAGCGTAATGCTGCAGGCGAACTGTCGCGACCTCTGAACTTCCTGAATCGCCGAGGCCACGGGTGCGACCGAAATAGTGATTTATAGAGGCGCCCTTAAGGAACTTCTGCATAAGTCCTCGATCTGATGGTTCAGATGTTCGGACGGTGATGAGGTAGGTGATGAGCAAGCAATTGACCCTGGGCACGGGTTTTGAGAAGTACGCCAAGACCACGCGCCGGGAGAAGTTTCTCGACGAGATGGACTCTATCGTGCCGTGGCGCGAGCTGTGCGCACTGGTCGCGCCGAAATATCCCAAGGCGAGCGACGGGCGACCCCCCAAAGACCTTGAGATGATGCTGCGGATCTACTTTATCCAGCAGTGGTTCAACTTGTCCGACCCGGCCGTTGAAGACGGTCTGTACGACTCGATGGCGATGCGCCGCTTCGTCGGCATTGACCTGGGGCAGATGCCGGTCCCCGACGAGACCACGGTGTGCCGGTTTCGCCATCTCCTGGAGCGCAACAAACTCGGCAAGAAGATCTTTCAGCGTGTGCATGACTATCTGGAGGCCCACGGCATCGAGATAGGCCGGGGCACCATCGTCGATGCCTCGATCATCAGCGCGCCACCTTCGACCAAGAACAAAGACCGCACGCGCGATCTCGATATGCACCAGACCAAGAAGGGTAAGCAGTGGTATTTCGGCATGAAGGCGCATATTGGCGTCGACAGCCGGACCAAGGTCATCCATTCGGTCGCAGCGACGGCCGCCAACGTGCACGATTCAACGTGCTTGCCAGACTTGCTCCACGGCGAGGAGACCCGGGTGTGGGGCGACTCGGCCTATCAGGGCCAGGGCGAGGTCATCAAGCAGTGCGCGCCGAAGGCGCTGGACATGACTAATCGGCGCTATCGCCGCAAGGGCGTGGTGGACGAGGTAGAGCGGGCGAAGAACAAGACCAAGTCGAGCGTGCGGGCCAAAGTCGAACATTTGTTCCTGGTGATCAAGCGGGTGTTCGGCTTTGCCAAGACACGCTACCGGGGCTTGGAGAAGAACGCGCACCGGCTGTTCGTGACCTGTGCGCTGACCAATTTGTACATCATCCGGCGGCGATTGTTGCGCGCGTTGTAGGATAGATCCGACCGAAATACGCCTCGCTGGTTGGAAACAACCTCGCGAGGCTCGATAACCGACGCTTTTCTGCGCGTTGTCATTCAAATACCGTGCGAACGACGACATCGACGCTAAAATTATCTGCTTGTTCAGAGCTTCCTTAAGTACTACGCTGCTGTGGATTCTTTTGTTGTGCCGACACTTTGGCAACAAGCCTATCCGATGCGTGAGGGTGTCGCCGTTGGGAAAATCAGTCTTATCCCGCACTTCTGTCGGGCGCCGCTTGGTAGTTCTCGCGGCAAGCCCCGAAGTGCGGTGCTTGCGAGCCTCGGGCGAATGGTGACAAAAAAGGGCTTTGATGTCTTGATCAAAGCATGCACGATTCTTCGCGACCAAGGGTACGACGCCCACCTCCTATTGGGAGAAGCGGGTAATGAGTCCGAGCGCCTACGCTTGCTGGCGCGCGAAAGCGGTTTGCAACAGCATGTGGAATTTGTCGGCTGGGTAGACTCAGTCGCTGAGTTCCTTAATCGTGCGGATGTCTTCGTACTTCCGTCTAGAGAGGAACCCTTCGGGATAGTCCTGCTGGAAGCAATGGCCGCCGGGTTGCCAATTGTTTCGACACGCACCGATGGTGCAGGTGAGATATTCAATGAAGAGTCTGCATACCTCGTAGACGTCGATGACGCTCCCGCGCTGGCGAAGGCGATGGCGACCGCGTCTACTGAGCGGACGGAGTCTGGCCGTCGCGCGCGGAATGCCCAGGCTCTGTACCGGTCCAAATACACCGCTGACGTGATCGTTCGCCAATATGAGGCTCTATATGAATCGCTTGGGCGCTAGCGCGTGCCTGCGCGACAGCGCTTCCGGGCGATTGATACAGACTCCGTGTGTCGAACCGCGACTCAAGACACCATTCATTTGGTCTTGGCCGGCATCGCGTTTCTGCGACGAATTGTCGGAATCTTCGCTTGCGG
This sequence comes from Pseudomonadota bacterium, assembly GCA_031362345.1. GTDB lineage: Bacteria > Pseudomonadota > Gammaproteobacteria > JADJYF01. Next base: position 11,196 of record JANLSI010000168.1, on the reverse strand, counting down.
GCAGTTACGTCCGTGAATGCGGCTGTTGCACTTGATGCGAGGCATTCCGACCCCTTCCCAGATATCAAAGTGAAGTTGTCAACACCGTCTTTCAGCACCACACGCTGCGCGGATCAACAGGGTTCACTATGTGCCCGTCTGTCCGTTCCGGTCCAACTTGCGGCTGTACGCACTGGGAGCTTGGCCGGCAGTAATGAACCGATTTACATCCGGCCATCGTGGCCTTGCATTCGCCGGTTGAGATGCTGCGACAATTTTCTAGGCTGGAAAATTTAGATATGTGCGGCATCGCGGGATGGTACAGGAGAGGCGAAAGACTCGTTACGCCCGAGGTGATCGCCAAGCAATGTGATCGGCTCTACCATCGGGGACCGGACGATAGCGGCTATTTGACTGACGGTAATTTCGGTTTCGGCATGCGCCGCCTCAGCATCATTGACATCGTCGGCGGCCATCAGCCCATCGCGACGCCAGACGGGCGTTATTCAATCGTTTTCAACGGTGAACTCTACAACCATCTGGAGTTGCGCGAAAAACTCGACCAGGCGGGCTATCGCTTCCAGACGCGCAGTGACACCGAGACACTACTTGCCAGTTTCGTGCACTGGAAAGACGATGCTTGGATACGATTTGAGGGTATGTATGCTGCGGCAATCTGGGACCATCTCACCCGAACTTTGACGTTGGCGCGCGATCCGTTGGGCATCAAGCCCCTGTATGTTACTGAGCAGCAAGGTGGAGTCGCCTTTGCATCCGAGCTTAGAGCGCTTCGGGTGCTTCCCAATCACTACTTCGATGTGGATGACCGCGCGGTTCACGACTTTTTCAGCTTCGGTCATGTCCAGAAGCCGCGCTCTATCTTTCAACAGGTGCGGACCCTCGACCCCGGTCACGTCCTTCATGTCGGGCCGACTGGCGAGCCCAAGACCCACGCGTTTTGGCGGCCGCGTCTCAGTGTAGTGGAAGGATTGTCGGAGAACGACTGGGTCAATGAAACTCGTGAGCAGGTCCTCAGAACCGTAAACCGGCATATGCTGTCCGATGTTCCGGTAGGCTCTTTCCTATCCGGTGGTGTCGACTCGGCGGCCGTGACTGCGGCTATGTCGCGGTCGTCGCACGCGCCGGTTAAAGCATTTACGGTTGGATTTCCGCAGTCTTCTATTGACGAGACAGCCGCCGCACGACGTGTCGCGGAGCACCTCGGCTGCGAACATATCATTCTGCCCATTCAGCCGATGCTAGCGGCGGACGTGCTTCCGGCAGTCCAGCGCGCGTTTGACGAACCCTGTGCGGCGAACTCCGCGGTGCCACTTTGGCTCCTGTCCAGAGTGGCTGCGCAACACGTCAAGGTAGTGCTGTGCGGCGAAGGCGGGGATGAACTTTTCGTCGGCTACAAACGACACCGCACTGCCGAGCTGATGGAACGCTGGGCTCCGGTCATTCGGGCGGTGGGGCCTTTAGCCGGTATTGTCGATCGCTTGCCAGTCTCGTCTTCCAAGAAATGGAATTACCTGCGGCAGAATCTCCGTCGGTTTCGCGACGCTGCATTGCTCGACACGGGATTCAAGCGCTTTTTCAGCAGTACTCAGATCACCTCGCCGGCGCTCCGTGCGCGGATCTATAATCCCAAGTTCTGGCGCGGGCACGATGGGCCTGATGCGTTTGCCAGGCTGGAAGCCGAGTATTTCGGTGACGCCGAGCTTGAGCTGCTCCCGCCACTGCAGCAGTTCTTGTTGGGGGACCTTACCGTTCACATGCCCGCATCGCTGCTTAACAGGCTCGACCGCGCCAGCATGGCTCATTCGCTTGAAGCGCGTGTACCTTTCCTTTCACATAAATTTGTAGACTGGAGTTTAACCATTCCCCTTGGACTCAAATTGAGAGGTAAGGTCGGCAAGTATTTACTGCGCAGGGCTGCCGAACCTTGGCTCCCGCCTGCGGCATTGGAACGTCCCAAGCAGGGCTTCCAATTGCCGCTTGCCGACTGGTTCACTGGCGACTTCAGCGACTTCGCGCGCGCTGCGTGGCACGCGAGCGGCGCAGCGCAGGCGGGTTACCTTCAGCCACAAGCGGTCGATAGTCTGTTTGATGAACACCGCGCCGGCAGAGCCAATCATGGGCGCATTCTGTACGCCATCACGATGTTCAGTTGTTGGTGGATAGATCAACGTGCGGATGCCACACAGAGTTGACTAACCATCGCGTTATGCATAGTTCTCCCTCCACACTTATCATCCCAGTCGAGAATCAAGTCCGCGAATTGGACGCGAAGCTTCTTCTCGCTTGTGTCGCGGCAGAACGCGGGCTTGCGGTCGTGATTGGGTCACAACCGTTTGTGCAGTTCGCGATGCCCTCGTTGCGACGCGGGGTGTTTCTCGCCAAGAGTCTGCGCTACAACAGCGCATTGATGCTCGGTCTTATTCAGTCGCTCGGCCACGAGATCGTCGCCTGGGACGAGGAGAGCCTTGTGCGCTACGATTCCCCGGATTATTACTCGTGGCGCTTTTCCCCCGATACCTTCAGGCCACTGTCGCACCTGTTCACGTGGGGTCAGGACGACGCAGATATGTTTTCTGCCTATCCCGGCGCGAACGGGGTGCCGGTCCACGTGACCGGCAACCCGCGCGCAGATCTGCTCCGACCGGAGTTGCGCGGCTACTTTGCCGACGCGGCCGGTGAACTCCGCGATCGGCACGGAGATTTTATTCTCATCAACACCAATTTTTCCTTCGTGAACGCGTTTGTTCCGAGCCTGAATTTGATCCAAGCGGCCGATGCCGGGCCGCAAGTCAGCCGGACCGGGCGCGGCATGAGTCTGGAGTTCGCGCGGGGCATGGCTGCGCACCAGCGAGCGATTCACGATCGCTTTCGTGCGTTGCTTTCGGAATTGAGTGCGTGGTTTCCGGAGCGCACCATCGTATTGAGGCCGCATCCGTCCGAAGACCATGGGGCATGGGAGCGGGCGACCGCGAGCTTCGCCAACGTGCGCGTGCTCCATAGCGGAAATGTAGTGCCATGGCTGCTTGCATCTCGCGTGTTGCTCCATAACGGCTGCACGACCGCCGTGGAAGCCACTGTGCTCGGGATACCTGCGGTCAGCTACCAACCGGTCATGGCGGCGAGCTATGACTATTATCTACCCAACGCGCTTAGCCATTGTGCGCGAACGCCAGCCGAGGTTCGCGAGCTGTTGACAGATATCCTGGCGGGCCGGCTCGGCCAGGTAGCTGTTGGGGTGCGGAACCAGATATTAGAGCGCCATCTCGCCGCGACCAGCGGCGAATTGGCGGCCGATCGGGTCATCGACGTGCTGGAATCGGCCGGCCACACCACGCGGCGGCCACCATGGCCGGGCATACCGCAATTCCTGAAGGGATGGGTTGGCGGGCACGTGCGTACGGCCGTCAAACAGTTCAACATGCGCCGGCCGGGCCATCGTAACAGCGCGGCTTATCATGCCCACCGATTTCCGGAGATCAGCGTAGCCCAGGTTGAAAACCGGGTGGCGCGATTGCGGGCACTGCTGGACCGCTTTCAAAGCGTGCGCGTCAAGCAGTTGTCCAGCTATCTGTTTGCGATTGACCGCGATGGAGCGCCAAGGGACCACTCATGACGCGCGCGTCAGGTTTTCAATGCCGAGTAGCGGCGGCCCATGCCCGCGTCTACAGAGCTACGGAGACGGTCTGGTGTTTACAACTTGATGACGCAATCGGCCGCATCGACGAACGTTGGTTGATGGGACGCCACAATTACGGTGCGGTCGTGCGACAGCGCTACTAGGGCATCGCGGATGATTTCCTCTGACTCTCGATCCAATGCACTGGTTGGCTCGTCGAGTATCAGCAGAGTTGGGCGATGGGCAAGCGCACGGGCAACCGCGATGCGCTGCCGCTGACCGCCAGACAACTGGCCGCCACGTTCACCGACTACGGTGCAAATACCGTCAGGAAGAGCCCGCACAAAATCGGCCATGCCTGTGAGCGCCAGCGCTTCCCATGCCTTAGCCTCGTCAAGGTCTGGAGCGCCGACGACGATGTTTGCGAGGATGGTATCGTGCAGCAATACAGCTTCCTGCGGTACATAGCCGATGGAGCGCCGCCAGAGGTTCAAATCCAGCGACTCGAAATCGACGTCATCAATCAGGATGTGCCCGCTTTGCGGCCGCAGCAGGCCACAAACAAGGTCGAGGATTGTGCTCTTGCCGCTCCCGGAGGGCGCGAAGAGCACGGTCAGCGCCCGTGCCGGGATCTCGGCGTCAAGATGCTCGAACACCCACGCGTCTCGGTAGCGAAAGCCCACATCCTCCAGTCGTATCGACCGCTCGAGCTTCGGCAGCACGCGCCCGGAAGTGTGTTCGCAAGCTGCTTCCGCCTCCTCTGCGGCGTGCTTTATACCCCAATATGCGCTCTCCTGCGTCAACACGAGCTGATGCTGACGCTGGACTTTGCTGACCAGACCTAACAGCCGCACCAGTAGAAAGACCAATACCATCACTTCGGACAGGCGCAGGCCCACTTTCGTCAGCGCGATGTAAAGGCCGATGGCGGCGAGGGCAGCGAGCAGCGGTTCTTGTAGAGCGCGCAACGCTTCGGTGCTCATCACCTGTCGGCGCGTTGCCTCTTCCAGTTCGCGGGTCTGGCGTTTCAATAGCTCATCGGCCGCGCGTTCGCGGGCCATGGCCTTGAGAGGCTTCACGATGCTGAGTACGTCGGTAAGGTAGGCAAGCAGTTCGCGAAGCAACCGCGTCTGACGCTGCCCAGTGCTGCGAGCCACACGCAGATAGGAATGCAGCATCGTCAGCGCGAGCATGCCAAAAATCACAGAAACGATAGTCGCTTTCCAGGAAATGATGAGTGCGACAATGATATTGACCAAGGCTTGCATAAGAAACGCGAGACCGCGAGCGGCATATTCGAAGCCGGTAGCGGCGCGATACGCCTCACTGGCAACGGTGTTGGCGAGCGCCCCCGTCCGTTGCTTGAGGTAGTAGCGCCATTCGCTGCGGAGCAGAGCGTCGATAAAGTTGACGCGCAGGTCAGTTGCGACGAGAGCAACCGTATAGCCGACTTCGCGATTAGCGAGCAGGATGAGCGCGCTCTTTATCACTGTACTGACAACGATCACTAGCAGTAGCGGACCCAGCGATGGCTCTAGGTGCAACATCTCAAAGGCATTCGAGACCAGCTTGCCGAGACTGCCGCCGAGTGGTTCGCCGGCGGCGAGCGACACCAGCGGTAACAACGTGGTGAGGCTGAAGCCCTCCGCGATGCCCGCAACAATCAGCGCCAGCAGCATGACGGTAGCGCGCCACGGATAGGCGCGCATCATAATCAAGGTGGTTTCCATCGGCGGGCTTCGTCAGAAATCCAATGACAAGTGCCAGTGGTCATGCACCCCGCAGGATCCGATACAAGAAGCGCGACTGACAATGCGCGTGCGGGACATCGACTCTACCAAGCAAGGCATTGAAACCAGATACCGACACATAATAGAAGAAACGTCCAATCTCAGGTAAATGGTGTCCGTGGTAACGGTGACTGCCCTGCGGCGGCGTCGCTAGCCGTTACAGCATCTGACCGCGGTCCGTCTTGCCGTGACTATGCATCGTGCCGGTGCCTCACCAAGATGAACGTTACGACGCGCTCGCACCACTCGGTAACTCTCCCACAAGGGCGTGGGTAATGTACGTGCTTTCGAGTTCGCGGAACAGCCGGTCAGATGCTAAATGCCAGTTGCTGGCCGCCCTTCGTCGTTGCTTAGTTCCTGCCGCTGACGCCGCCTAGCGTCTACAACGTTCAACGTTCCTTCTCGATTGAAGGTCTCATGGCTGAGCGAATTGATCCGTGCGTAATTAATGGGCGGAGACTACGATTCACGATATCGGGCATCCGGTCGATCGAACACACCGCAGAAGACCACGCAGTGATATATAAGTTTGCTTTTATCTCCCTAGTCTTGCTCAGCGTTGCGGGCGTAGCTTTGTGGAGGGTGCTGCGAAGACCGTGCGAAAGCGGCGAGCCACGCCGCTCTTTTGCTTCGGATTGTGCCTCTCGAACGATCCCTGCCAGTCGTGCCGTCGCCGGTTGATGTCGAATTGAGCCAGTTCGGCGACTATCTGACGAGCACTCGCGGGCTGGCGACCGTTACCCGTGACCGTCGAGTCCAAGACGTTGGTGCCTTTCTTGTTCGGGTGTTTGGTTCTAAGTCACCCATCCTCTCGCAAATCTCGGCCCCGATGTTAGAAGCGTACTTCGTAGATCTGAGTGTGCGCTTCAAACCTGTCACGCTTCGTATCGTCGGCAAGGGTCTGCGAAGCCACTTCCGCTACCGGGCGTTGTTGGGCGACTCGACTGCGGGACTGATCGAGGCACTGCCAAGAATCGCGGATTGGGGGCACACGAGATTGCCCAAAGCGCTCTCGGATGCGGAGCTGGAAGGCTTCTTGTCGGCGTTTGATTGTACGGATCCCGTTGGATTACGCGATTATGCCATCGCCCGATGCCTGGTTGACCTTGGTCTACGCGGCCACGAAGTGACCAACCTGACTCTGGAGTCGGTACGTTGGCGCGATGCAATCTTGACGATCAATAGCACCAAGGGCAAACGCGTGCAGCAGATGCCTTTACCCGAATCCACGGGCAAGGCCATCGCGCAGTATCTGCGTGGGGCACGTCCGCAGACCGCGAACCGCGCTCTGTTTGTACGACACCGAGCGCCCTTCGACAAACCGCTGGGTGTAGCCGCGATCCGCAACTCGATGAACCGTGCCTTTGGTCGCTGCGGGCTCAGTGATCGATTCTGCAATACCCACGTGCTTCGAAGAACGACGGCGACCCGCCTGCAGCGATCAGGCGCGTCGATCAAAGAGATTGCCGATGTCCTGCGGCATCAAAGCCTCGATACCGCAAGCACCTACGCGCGCGTCGATCTTGAAGGCTTGAGGGCCGTGGCCCTGCCGTGGCCGGGGAGCCCGCGATGAGCGCCGCCGTTTCCTGGATGGTGCGCGTTGAGGCGTATCTGGCGTATCGCCGTCGCTACGGATCCAAACTTACCATTGATGAAACACGGCTTCGATCCTTCGCGCGCTTCGCCGACGCGATCAGATCGGAAGAACATCTAACGCTGGTGCTTTCCACCGCCTGGGCACGGGCATCAATGCACCAAAGTCCGTTGACCTGGGCGCGCCGTATCGAGGTGCTGCGTGGCTTCGCGCGTTTTTGCTTGCGCGAGGATCCAGCAACTGAGATCCCGCCGCGTACGCTCTTCGGGCCAGCGCACCGGCGCCTCGTCCCGCACATCTACACCGAGGCCAAACTGTGTGCGCTGCTCGATGCAACCGCCGGATTGGCACCAGTTCACGGGTTAAGGCCCGCGACTTGCCGCTGTGTCTTCGGACTGCTGGCCGCCAGTGGGCTTCGAATTTCTGAAGCGCTCGGACTCGTACGCGACGACGTTGATCTCGTTGCCGGCGTCCTGCGGATCCGCGAAGCTAAATTCAACCGAGAGCGGCTGGTGCCAGTGCACCCGAGCGTAACGGTATGCCAGGTCAGGCTGTCAACAGATCGCGTTGGACGCTCTAGGTGCCCAACTTGCCGAAAATTAGGGAGTTTTCGGCAAATATCGGACTGGACTGGAGGTTACTGGAAGGGTAAATGGTGGGCCGTGTAGGAATCGAACCTACAACCAACTGATTAAGAGTCAGCTGCTCTACCAATTGAGCTAACGGCCCTTCGCTAGAATGGGGTGGACGATGGGGATCGAACCCACGACCACAGGAATCACAATCCTGCGCTCTACCAACTGAGCTACGTCCACCATCGAATCAAGAAAGACACTGTTCGCTTGCTACCCAGGCACCGATTCCACAGCGCCAGTCCTCACTAACGCTTGGCTTGCCAATCAATGATGGCGCGCCTGGCAGGATTCGAACCTGCTACCCTCGGCTTAGAAGGCCGATGCTCTATCCGAATGAGCTACAGGCGCACGGGAAGCCCTGAGCACAATCATCCAGTCCGACCTCTGAAGCTCGCGACGCCGCCCCCTAAGGGCATGACGTTCGGTCAACATGGTCGGGGCAGAGGGATTCGAACCCCCGACCCCCTGCTCCCAAAGCAGGTGCGCTACCAGACTGCGCTATGCCCCGGCGTCGTAAGCCATGCCTGCCCGACGGGAGCGGCGATGATACGCACGCGCCCTGACCCGGTCAACGTGCGCGGCCGCCGCTCTGTACACATAGTCGTCTAGAAACAGCCTCTTATTTTCACACGCTAGGGACTTGCCCACGCTTGCGTGGGAGCCAGCCTGGCGGCACCATGGCCCTCGCGCGCTCAGCACCGAGCGCCCGCCACGCCACTGCCTTCGCGGCACGGCACTTACCATCGATATTCACGACCGCGTCCAGCGCCGGAGACATGCATGCCAGTTGTCAAATTCACCACCACCCTCGGTGACATTACACTTGAACTCGATGGCGTCGCGGCGCCCGAAACCACCAAAAACTTCATCGCCTATGTCGAAAGCGGCCATTACGACGGCACGATTTTCCACCGCGTGATCGGCAACTTCATGATTCAAGGCGGCGGCATGGATCGCGAGATGAAGCAGAAGCCCACTCGCGCCACGATCAAGAACGAAGCCGACAATGGGCTACGTAACGACGAAGGCACCGTCGCAATGGCGCGCACCTCAGAGCCCCATTCCGCCTCTTCGCAGTTTTTCATCAATGTCAAAGACAATGATTTCCTCAATCACAGCAGCCCTACGCCGAGCGGCTGGGGCTATTGTGTGTTTGGTCGCGTAACCGACGGACTGGAGACGGTGAACGCGATAAAAGCAGTTAAGACCAAATCCCATGGTCCCCATCAGGATGTCCCCGCAGAACCGGTCGAGATCCTCAGCGCCACCGTCATCAGCGCCTGACTGCGGCTGCGCAGCGGCGCGATGACGACGCTGTTTGTCTCGGATCTGCACCTGAGCGCTGCGCGTCCGGCGCAGCTGGCGCTGTTCCTCGAGTTTCTCGCCTGCGCGCAACAACGCGCGCAGGCGCTCTATATCCTCGGCGATCTTTTCGAAGTCTGGCTGGGGGACGACGACGACACACCGGCGAATACCGCAGTGGTCTCCGCGCTGGCCGCATTGTCAGCGGCTGGTGTGGCGTTACGGGTGGGTTTTGGCAATCGCGACTTCCTCTATGGGCCGCGCTTCGTCGCGGCAAGCGGCGCTCAGTTGTTGGACGACTACGCCGTCATCGACCTCTACGGCACACCGGCGCTGCTCACCCACGGCGACCTGCTCTGCACCCGCGACGTTAAATACCAGCGCTTTCGCAGCGTCGTGCGCCATCCGCTAGTACGTGGTCTTTTCCTTTCCATTCCGCTGGCCTGGCGCCAGCGCATTGCGCATCGCACCCGCAGCGGAACGATCGCATCGATGCAGCGCAAGGACGATGCGGTTATGGATGTGGACGAAACCACCGTGAGCGTGATCATGGCCCGTTACAAGGTCAACCTCTTGATTCACGGTCACACTCATCGACCTGCCGTCCATGACTACGAGGCTGGTCGACGCCGACGCATCGTGCTGGGGGATTGGTATGAAAGCGATGCCGTACTGGTATGCGACGCAAACAATCAGCGCGCTATGCGAATAAGCGAGTTCATCAACGACGCCACTGCCTGCGCTTAGCACCGTCGCACGGAAGCAGGCCCGTTAGACCACCGTGACTATCGCCAGCAGCACCATCCACACATTGAGTGCGCGTCGAACCAAAGCACGCATCTGATTGAGCCGCTGAATATGCGGGTTATCGCCGCTGCCATCCTGGACACGCCCGTAATCGGTAGCCGCCAAAGCGGATTTAGCCACCAATTCTGTACTGGCCCCCCATCGAAAAACTCCCGCCGTCCGCGCGCCCTCGAGTACAGGCAATAAGGTACCGGCGATACCAAGATTGATGGCCGTAATACGCGCCGGTATCCATGCCAGCGCCTCATGTATCCAGGTCATGGCACCGCCGATACTCGCCTCAAGCAGTGCTGCTCGCTCAAGACTTACCGCCAGCCGGTACACCACCGCTCCGCACGGACCGAGCACAAAAAACCAGAACAGCGGCGCAAACCAGGCGCGCTCCGCGGCCACGGCAAGCGCGGCCAATTCGGCGCGACAAGCGTCGAATTCGAGATCGTTGGTGGGCAGACCAAAATCGATGCCAGCCGTCGTACTGGTGAAGGCCGGTGTGGCGGCGACACGTTCGTCGCCGCTCAGGTCAAGTGAGCGCCGATACTCTTCAATCTCGCGATTCAGATCCGTCGGACCCAGCATCCATAACAACAGTGCCAGGCTGGCAAGGTAATAAAGCGCATGGGACCAGAACATCAAAATTTGTAAAAACAACCCGACGGCCAGCACCGGCAGGCCGAGCAGCATCAGGGCGCCGGGCCAGCCGCGATACCAGGGTTGTTGTGCGCAATGGGTCGCCAGCCACGCGGCCCATGCAACACTCCACTGGCGAGTGCGGGCGCTGCCGACGTCGCCCCAGCTAAACTCGATGATCAGGGCCAGCAGCGCCAGCAGAAAATTCATCGCGACAACAGATGGCGTAAATGACCCCAGTCAAAATGTGGTCCGGGATCGGTTTTGCGCGCTGGTGCAATATCGCTGTGGCCGACCAGACTCGCAACGCCGAGCGTCGGCACCAAGGCAAACAGTTCCTCCAGCAAGCGCGCAAGACTCGTGTACTGCACGGCGGTGAAAGGCAGTTCATCACAGCCTTCGAGTTCGATGCCGATGGAAAAATCATTGCAGCGCGTCCGTCCCAGCCACATCGAGTCACCGGCGTGCCAGGCGCGGGCGAACACATCAACAAACTGGATCAATTGCCCGTCGCGCGGGATCAGGAAATGGGCCGAGACCCGCAGGCCATCGATGCTCGCGAAATAGGGGTGGGCATCAACGGCCAGGCGATTGGTGAAAAGCTGTTCAATGTAGGGTCCGCCAAACTGGCCAGGCGGCAGACTAATGGCGTGAATAACCAACAGATCGATAGGCGCGTCCGACGGCCGCCCGTCGAAGTTTGGTGATGGCAAGGCGCGCGCACTGGGCAACCACCCGCAGCTGCGTCCTGCCGTAGCCACCTGCGCGCTGCTCACGCCGGGCGCGCCAGCACCAGCGAAAACGCCGGACCGCGTGATTCATAAT
>JANLSI010000149.1:0-3158 GCA_031362345.1 Pseudomonadota bacterium | reverse complement strand
GTTATGACGAAGCCTGGTTCGGCGAACATCATTCGGGTGGCGTCGAACTGATCAGCGACCCGATGCTGTTCATCGCCCACGTTGCCGCTTAAACGCGGCAAATCCGCCTCGGCACCGGCGTGGTGTCGCTGCCCTATCACAACCCGCTGTGGGTCGCCGACCGACTGGCCCTGCTCGACCACCTGACCCGTGGCCGTGTGATGCTGGGCGTCGGGCCCGGCGCGCTCGCTACCGACGCCGCCATGATCGGACTGTCACCCCACGAGCAGCGCGATGCGCTGGACGTCGATACCGACGTGCTCATGCATCTGCTGACTAGTGACGAGCCCCTCAGTATTGAAACGCCGCGCTACAAGCTGGTCGACGCACGGCTGCAACTCGACTTCTATCAGGATCCGCACCCCGATATCGCTGCCGCTGCGGTGGTCTCACCCTCCGGCCCGCGCCTCGCCGGCAAGCACGGCATCGGTCTCATCTCCATCGGTGCGACCATGAAGGCCGGCGTCGATGTACTCGCCATGCATTGGGATGTGGTTGAGCAGCGTGCGAAGGAATTCGGCAAGCAGGCCAAGCGCGATGCCTGGCGGGTGGTCGGGCTCATGCATTTAGCCGACAGCAAAGCCCAGGCCATGGCCGACGTACGCCACGGCATTCGCGAGTTCTGCGACTACCTGCAGCACACCGCCGCCGCACCGCAGATACAGGTCTCCGGCAATAACATCGATGAATACATTGAATGGGCCATCAGCAGCGGCTCAACTGTGATCGGCACCTACGACGAAGCCATCACCCACATCGAGAATCTCATTGATCTCTCGCGCGGTGGCTTTGGTTGTTATTTATTGTTCGATCACAACTGGGCGCCATTCGCAGCCAAGAAACGTCATTACGAAATCTTCGGCAACTTCGTGGTGCCGCATTTCAAAGGTACCAATCGCCGCATGCAACGCAGCGAAGCGGTGCTGCGCGCGGTGCGCGATCCACTGGCGGCGGCGCAGCAGGAAGCCATCGCGGCTTTCACGGCACGCCATGAGGCGCAGAGCAAAGGCAAGAGCGGCGGATAAGCGGCTAGCCTGCTGGCGCGTCGCCCATGCTACCGGCCAAAAAGCAAAGGGCCCATGCGGGCCCCTTGCCACTGCGCAACCTAGGGTCGCGCGTCCCTCAGCCAGCAGACGCCTGGGCCATTTCGCTTTCCTGGTTCAATTGATTCAAACGCAGCAGTTTTCCCGGGGTCGCACCGGTGCACACGCCGTCTTTGAACGTCACCTTGCCGTTGACCATGATCCAGCGATAGCCCTCTGCACGCTGTACACGCCGCCATTCGTTGGCGGGAAAGTCGTGGGCGATTTCGTAATCCATCTCCGGCACCCGCTTCAAGTTCGCGAAGTCGTAGACCAGGATGTCCGCCGGCGCGCCTTCACGCAGGAAGCCGCGATCGGTAAAGCCCGCTGCCTGGGCCGGCAGATAGCTCAGGCGAAAGTGCGCCTGCTCCAGGGTTAACTCGCCGGTTTCGCGTACCAGCCAGGTCAGGATCTCGGTGGTGAACGAACCGCCAGTGAAGAAACGGGTATGGGCACCGCCGTCGGAAAGTCCCGGGATGACATGCTGGTTGCGCACCAGCTCGCCGACTTTCTTGGCATCGGTGCTGCCGATGTCGGCGGTCTTGTAGAGCACCTTCAAGCCCCCTGCGACACCGATGTCGAGCATCGCATCGATATGATGCTTGCCTTCAGACTTGGCAATCTCGCCCAAGGTGCGGCCATGGTATTTCGCGAGTTCCGGATGTCCCGGTGTCGCTTCTATCACGATACCTTCGATCGGACCGCCGACACCCGTCGTTGCCAGCGTCGCTTCTTCGGCAATCATGGCCTTGCGGATCGCAGGGTCTGACAGCTTGACGGTACGCTCTTCCAGCGTGCCGACCGTGGCCTTCGCCCAGGCCGGACTTGAATCGTAGAGGTTCCAGTCTTCGAGCGTGAAAATGAAAGGTGCACGCACGGTAACGGCCTGTCCATAAACCCGTAAGCCGCGTTCGAAGCAGCTGTCGATCCAGGCCATGGTTTCGTTGTGTACGTTTTCGTGGCCGGGCTCGTCCGATGCGATCAGGGCATTGAACAGTACCGGACGCCCGGTACGGCGCGCGATTTCTTCAACAAACTCGCGATCCGCGTTGCTGGTGTTGTTGACCACGTCGCCGCCCTTGGCGTTGACCAGTTGCACAAAACCATCACCACGTTTGCCGAGCAGGTCGCTGAAGGCCAGCAGGGTTTCGTCGGGAACGAGATCGGTTGGCATCGGTGTGCCATCAAAATCCGACTGCACGGAATTCTTGCCGAAGCGCTGGAAGCTGAAACCCATCATGCCGGCATCCATTGCTTCGCTGATCAGGCGATTCATTTCGCCCTGCTCGTCCGGTGTTGCGGCACGGCCGGATTTTGCACCCTCCAGCCCAAGCACATAGACCAACAGCGGATTGAGCGGTACATAGCTCAAGAGATTAACGCCCTTGGGCAGGCGGTCGAGATGATCCATCCATTCCGGCAGCGACTCCCAATCCCAATCCAGGCCCAGACCTTCGACCATGGTCTCGTAGGGGATCTGTTCCGTGCGCGTCATCATTTGCAACAGACGCTCGCGGTTTTCTTTGCGTGCCGGCGCGAAACCGAAGCCGCAGTTGCCGATAGCAACCGAGGTAACACCATGCCAGCCGGAAATAGTGCAGTAGGGATCCCAGTGGACCTGGGCATCGTAGTGGGTGTGCAGATCAACAAAACCGGGAGCGACTATCAGTCCTTCCGCATCGATCACTTCGGCGGCATCGGCCGCATTCACACGTCCCATCTTCGCAATCTTGCCGCCGCGGATAGCAATATCACCCTTGAAGCGTGGCAAGCCCGTACCATCGATGATGGTGCCGTTCTTGATTACCGTATCAAACTTAGCCATCTAAGATCTCCCCTTGATCGGGAATGTGCACTATGAGCGGAGTCAGTCCCGCTGGTGAGGCCATTCGCGAATGTTGTAACGCCGGTTCACCAACGACTTTAGTCCAACAGCGTTGCCAAAACATCCTGATCGGAAGTGTGCTGATCAGAAGTGTGAGAAGTGTTGCCATGCAACAAAAGGTCGGAAGCACAGACTCGATGCGAAGATCGGTT
>JANLSI010000142.1:0-10571 GCA_031362345.1 Pseudomonadota bacterium | reverse complement strand
TGACTGCGTCCGATCTCATCGGTCGCTACCTGGTCAAGGGCGGCGAGACGGTGTGGGTCGATGGCCCGCTGACCGGCGCGGTGCGCCACGGCAGCATCTGCTATCTCGACGAAGTGGTCGAAGCGCGCAAAGACACCTCGGTGGTCATCCACCCGCTGTGTGACGACCGCCGTCTGCTGCCGATCGAGAAACTCGGCGAAGTGCTGAGCGCACCGCCGGAGTTCTGCCTCGCGATCTCCTACAACCCCGGCTATCAGAGCGTGTTGAAGGATCTCAAGCAGAGCACTCGCCAGCGCTTCGTGGCCTTGGAGTTCAACTACCCGAATGCCGAACTCGAACAGACCATCATCGAGAAGGAGTCTGGCATCGATGCTGCCATCGCTCGCCAGTTGGTCAAGTTCGGGCACATGACCCGCAATTTGAAGGGTAGCGGTCTCGATGAAGGCGCCAGCACGCGCCTGCTGGTCAACGCCGCCAAGCTCATGGTCAGCGACGTGTCACCGGTGATCGCAACCGACGCGGCGATTGCCCAGGCCTTGACCGACGACGACGATATGCTGAAGGCCATTCATGAACTGAGCCGTTCGATCTTTTGATCGTGTGGCCATGAGTGACGAGTCCCGCCAGAATATTCTCAACCGCCTGCGTATCCGCAAGGATCTGGAGAAGTTCACTGCCGGCGCGCTTGCCCGCCATCCGAATCTGGAAGAACTGATCGCCGCCATCGCCGCGCTGGAGCGCGGCGAACAAGACCAGATCTACCGCGGCGCCGAACTGGTGGCGCGCTCCAATACCGAACTTGCCGCCCATTTCGTCGCCAAGGCACCAGCCGCTTTTCACGCCATGGGCAGCGACGGCGCACAGGAATGGCTGGATGCGGCCATGGAGATCTTCGATCATCGTGGCTTGGGCTTCGCGGTCGATTATCTGCAAGACGTCGATTCCTTCGCCGCCGCCTATGCCGGCCGCCACGCGCAATGCGCCTTCGACCAGGCTAGCGTCTTCCTGCGCCATTTCGTCCGCGGCTTGGGCGGACGCGACCTGCGCATTGTCACCGACGAGGACACCTTCACCGATACCGAAGCACTCTATCTGCCGGAATCTTTCAACGTCTTTCCCCAGGCCGAGCAGAACTTCACGCTCTACAAACTGACCGCTGTGCACCTGTGGGCGCAGACCTGGTACGGCACCTGGCGCTACCAGGTGCTGGAAAAGCTCCTGCGCCATTTCGACACCGACGCCGTGTTACCGATCTTCAACCGCCTGGAATGTATCCGCCTGGATGCCTGCTTGGCGCGCGAACTGCCCGGCGTGGCGCGCGAAATGAAGACCTTCGGCGGTCACGATAAGGACCAGGAACAGACCTGGCAGCAATGGCGTGAGCACGCGCCCGTGCTGGATGAGCCGAGCGCCACGGCCGAGGATTCCTTGCAATTGATCGCCTCTTTTCTCGGTGCGTCGCTGCCACCACTGAAGCTCTATCAGGGTGAAATGTTCGCCGGCAAGGTGCGCCAGGCGATGTTCGCGCGCATCGAGCGCGAGAAGTCTGCCTTTCAGCGCGCCATGCAAGACATGCGCAATGAGGGTGACGGTCCCGATGGGGCCGGCGCTGAGGCGGCGCAGAAGCAGATGCTTGAGATCCAGCCGACCGAAAACGACGACGGCAGCGAGGCTAATCTCAGCATGCAGGTCAGCATCGACGGCAAGTTGCAGCAACTGCCCGAGCATCTGAGGGACTTGGTCGGCTCCATTCTGCAGGACTTCGGCGAGATTCCCGACGATCACATGGAACGTATGGAACTCGGCGAATACAGCGACGATCTGCTAGCGCAAAGCGGCGACGCCGATGGCGATGGTGCCGCCGATCTGTCGGCCGAAGGCACCTTCACCTATCGCGAGTGGGATTGCGTACGCAACCGTTTCCGCGAAGGCTTCTGCACCTTGCGCGAACTGACCGTGCCGCCCGGCGACGAGAGCTTCGTAACCGAGACTTTAGAAAAGCATCGCGGCCTCATGAAGTCGATCAAAAAGACCTTCGAGGCGGTGCTAGGCGAGTCCAAGCTGCAGCGCCGTCAGTCGGATGGCGACGACATCGATCTCGACGCTCTGATTGAGGCCTATGCCGACGTAGCCCAGGGCCGCGAGATGAGCGAATACCTCTATACCCGCTATCGCAACCAGGAACGCAATATCGCCGTGATGTTCATGGTCGATATGAGCGGCTCGACCTTGGGTTGGGTGAACGACGCCGAGCGTGAATCGCTGGTGTTGTTGTGCGAAGCGCTGGAACTGCTGGGCGATCGCTACGCCATCTATGGTTTCTCGGGGCGCACCAACAAGCGCTGCGAGGTCTACAAGATCAAGGAATTCGACGAGGCCTATACCCTTGAGGTCCGCCAACGCATCAGCGGCATCCGGCCCAAGGCTTACACCCGCATGGGCGTCGCCATCCGCCATCTCGGTCATCTTCTGCACCAGACGCGGGCCCGCACCAAGCTCTTGATCACGTTGTCCGATGGTCGCCCCGAAGACTACGGCGGTTACAAGGGCAAGTACGGCATCGAAGACACGCGCCATGCGCTGCTTGAAACGCGCCAGGGCGGCATCCATTCCTTCTGCATCACGATTGATAACGAAGCACAGGAATATCTGCCGCATATGTATGGGCCGGCGAATTACGCGGTGATCGATGAGGTGGAGAAGTTGCCCTACAAGGTTGCGGATATTTATCGGCGGCTGACGACCTAGCCGATGCGGGCAGCCGAGCGGTCGCGCGCGAGGGGCGTCGTACGCATTCGAGCCAAGAAGATTTCGGATGATTTCCACCCGGCCCTATCTGCTTGGCGCAGGCTCGCAGCGGGGATTGAGCGCAGGCCGTCTGGCGTTTCAATAATGCGGCGGCCGTTCGTCCACGGGCGCAGTGTCGGATTGTTCCGAACGCCAGGCATCGAGCTGGCGCTGTTGGGCGGACATCTGCGCGCGCAGCTTGTCGATATCGCGCTGCTGGCGATAGACGATGTCGCTCAATTCCTGGTTGGCACTTTCGAGATAAGCAATCTTGAGTTCGAGTCGCTCGATGGCCGCGTCGATCATGTCATTCGCTCTATAAAACTAACGAGTACTACGTCGACACGGCGACCTTGACGGCCACATCTATGCCCGAGTCCATTGCTGCCTGCCTCGGCATCCCGCTGCAGCCTCCGGCCCGGGGCGCCGCGCAAAGTCTACTTGCGCCAGTTCTCGACCGTGTTCTCCAGCACGCCAATCGGTGGGATTTCGATACGCAGCTTGTCGCCAGCCTTCAGAAAGCGCGGCGGATCGAAACCGGCGCCAACACCGGCCGGTGTACCCGTCGCGATCACGTCGCCGGGATAGAGCGTGATACCCGCCGAAATGGCAGCGATCAGTTCCGGCACCGGCAACATCATGAGATTGGTGTTGCCGTCCTGGCGCAATTCACCGTTAACCCACAGGCGAATCGGCGTGTCGGCTAGATTCAGCAGGTCGCGCGTGACCGCGATCGGCCCCATGGGGCAGAAGCTGTCTTGCGATTTACCGAGCAGCCATTGCTTGTGCGCTTTCTGCACGTCACGCGCCGTGACGTCATTGATGATGGTGTAACCCCACACGTGATCCATGGCATCGCCGACACTGATGGCGCGGCCCTTGCGGCCGATAATCACGCCGAGCTCGGCTTCGTAATCGAGCTGCTCCGTAACACGCTTGTCATGCAGGATGGCGGCGCCCGGCCCGATCACGCATTCCGGAAACTTGGAGAACACGATCGGCGCTGCGGGTGCGGTAGCGCCGCCGCCCGTGGTATCGAAGCCACGCGCTGCGATCTCCTGCACGTGCTCGTAATAGTTTTTGCCGATGCAGATGATGTTGCGACGTGGGCGCGGGATGGGCGCCAGCACCTCAACCGAACTGATGCGATGCGGATGATCGACCGAGCGCAGCGGCAGCAAGGCCTGATCGGCCTCCAGTACCGCGAGCAGGCCTTTCTCAGCGCGGGCTGGGGCTAAGTCAAAGGGCGTAATGGACGAGCCGTCCTGCGAAAGCACACCGATCTCAATGCGTTGCAAGGTGCGATAGGTGACGATTCGCATGGGGCCTCAGGATCCTTTGCGCGCATTGGCTGGCGCCGCGCGGTGCGGTCGAGACTAGGGATGGCCTGGGCCACTGTCAAGCCGCGTTCGCTTGCCCTTAAAGCTGCTGTGTGCCGGGGCCGATATGCCCCCGTATATGGGCAATGCCGAAAAACACCGGTCCGACGACTGGAAAGACAAGTACTTCAAAGCGCTCAACGAGCTCGATGATCAGGAACGCCTGCGCGTTGAAAAAATCGACCGCGTAAGCCGTGATTTATTGGCGGTACTGCAACACTTCCGCGGCAGCGGCGCGGCTTTCGACCAAGACCTCGATGCGCTGGCGAAGACCGATAAACTGTTCGACGACGTGCAGCAGGCCCGCCTGCGCGGCCTGGTAGCAACACTCGCGCGCAGCGAGGCGCCATCGCCCAGCACAGCCGCCTCAGCCACGTCACCGACGGTGCCCTCAGTTTCCGACTCCGCCGCACCGTTGCGGGATTTATTTGGCATGCTCAAAGTGCCTGGTCGCCTGCAACCGCTCATCGACAATTTGAGGGACCGCCTCAGCACCGCTGCTAATACCGATCTCAAACTGTTAGGCGAGGTAGCCGCGCAACTGTCGGTCGTCCTCGGCGAAGCCGGCGAGGACCGCACCTTGGCGGCACGCGACGTGCTGCAGGCATTGATCGACCACCTCTCGCTGCCGAGCGCCGCCCAGGCCCGGCTGGGTGCTATCACCCCGCAGCTGCAACAGGCCACTGACGCGGCGAGCGTCAAGGCGATTGCCAAAGACCTCGCTGACTTCGTTGTCGACTATATCGCCAGTCTGCACGGCGAAGTATCCGGCCTGAACAGCTTCCTGGTGGTGATCAAGGCGCGACTCGGCGAGGTTTCCGGTTTTGTCGACCTCGAAAAGACCGAACGCAAAGTTGCCAGCTCCGCGCGCGACGACCTCAACAAATCGATGCAATTGAGCCTCGACACCATGCGTGGCCGTGTTAACGGCGCGGCCAATATCGACCAACTGAAGACCGACATCCAACGCCAGATCGGTATCATCGACGGTAATCTCAACGCCTTCATGAAATCCGAAGGTGCGCGCTCCGAGCGCATCGATGAGCAACATGTCGTGCTGGCCAAACAGCTCGAGGAACTCAGTCGCGAAACCAATAAGCTACGCAAGCAGTTGCTCGACGCGCAGGATCAGGCGCTGCGCGACACCCTGACCGGCCTGCCCAACCGGCTCGCCTATAACGAACGCTTGGCGGTCGAATATGCGCGCTGGCAGCGGCTTGGGCGCAGTCTGTCGCTAGTCGTGCTCGACATCGACAAATTCAAGTCCATCAACGACACCTGGGGCCATCAAGCGGGCGATCGGGTCCTTAAATATCTGGCGCGCGAACTCTCCAGCCAGATCCGCGCGCAGGATTTCTTCGGTCGCTACGGTGGCGAAGAATTCGTGCTCGTGCTGCCCGACACTAATCGCGCCGGCGCACTCAAACTGGCCGAAAATCTGCGTCGCCATATCGAACGCTGCAGCTTCAAATACAAGGACCAGCCGGTGGCCGTGACCATTTCCTGCGGCATCGCTGAACTGACGCCGAAGGAAACCACGCTACATGCCTTCGAACGCGCGGACACCTGTCTCTACGCCGCCAAGAACAACGGCCGCAATCGTTGCGAAGTATCAGCCGGATGAAGCCGACGTGTTGAATCCTGCCTCACGACCTCAGGCCCCGGCGGATCTGCTGGAGGCCTTGCCGATATCGTCCTGGCAACTCGGCGCCGACGGCCAAGGCATGAGCTTCAACGCCGCCTATCGGCACTACTGCGGGATAGACAACAGTGCCCTGCTCGGCGCGGGCTGGCGACAATGCCTGCACCCGGCGGACGCCGCCGCCTGGCCCATACCATACGATGCCGACAAGTCCACCGATATTCGCCTACGACGCGCGGATGGCGCCTACCGCTGGATGCGGGTGAATGTAATAGCCGCCGATGGCGCGCTGCTGACGCTATGCGCCATCGATGTCACCGATTTGATCGAAGAACGCGCGCAAGCAACGCAAGAACTTGCCCTGCAATGCCAGATCTTCGATCAGATCCCCGCCCTCATTGTCGTCACGGACGCTGACAATAAGGTCTTGCGCAGCAACCCGCGCGCCGACATCTACTTCGGCGGATCGGAAGCGTCCATGGAAGGTCGCAACACCTACGATCTGTTCCCTGCAGAAGTCGCACGCGCCTGGCATAGCCAGGACCGCACCGTTATCGAAAGCGGCGAACCGCTGCTCGGCGTGGTCGAGGAATTGCACTTGCACGGCCGCAACCAGTGGCATCGCATGGACAAGGTGCCCTTGCAACGCGACAGCGACGGTAGCACCTTGAGCCTTGCCTTGGGTGTCGAAATCAGTGATGTGAAGATGCTCGAGCTGCGGTTGCGCGAACAGATCGAAGACAGCGAGGCCCTGGTGCGGGTGTTGCGCCAGCGCGAATACGAACAAAACCTCATTCTCGACAATATTCCGATCGCGATCCTGTACAAGGACACCGACAATCGAATTCTGCGGGCTAATCGTTTCGCCGCTGAATTAATTGGCACGACGGCTGCGCACATCGAGGGTCGGCATGCCAGCATGGCGCTACCGAATGAGGCCGCCGCACTCTATCTGCATGACCTCGACGTGCTGCGCTCACGCCAGCCACAATCCAACATCATCGCGGCCATCACCACCCGACGCGGCGAACAGCGCTGGCTGCGCTTGCATTACCTGCCCTGCTTCGATGCCATAGGCGCGCTGACCCGCATCATGGTAGTCGGCGAGGACATCACCCTCGCCCGGCACTTCGAGGCGCAATTGCGCGAACGCGTCGTCCAGGCTGAAGCCCTGCTCGGCGAACTTGAGAAACGCAGTTACGAACAGCAATTGATCTTCGATCATATTCCCGCAGTTATCGTCTACAAAGACACCCACAACCGCGTAATTCGCGCTAATCGCTTCGCCGCCGAGCAGATCGGACTGCCGCTCGAAGAGTACGAAGGGCGGGATCTGCGCGATATCTATGGCGCACGCGCTGAGCGATTCTACGCCGACGATCGCGAGGTGATACGCACGCGGCGACCGCTATCGAATCTGCTCGAACAGGTGGAGGGTCCAGGCGGTAACGTGCGCTGGATGCGCACCCAGAAGATTCCGTTGCAAGACGACAGCGGCGAAGTGACCGGCATCATCGTCCTATCCCACGACATCACGGCCGAAAAGCACGCCGCAGAGGAGCTGCGCCGCCAGCGCACCGAACTGCAGTTGATACTCGATCATTCACCGGCCGCGATCGTGTTCCGCGATGGCGACGGCAAAGTGCTGCGCATCAACCGCACCTGTGCCGTGCGCCTGAACCAGCCTGAGAATGAAATCGTCGGACGCAATATACGCGACCTGTTTGGTCCGCAAGCCGACGAATGGATAGCCGAGGGCCGCGAAGTCATGCGCAGCGGCAAATCGCTACGCCGCTGGAATGTGCAGTATCCCAGCCTGGCCGACCAATCCTACTGGCACACCGAGACCGTGCCCTTTCACGACGAACAGGGCCGCGCCGTCGGCGTTGTGGTCATGGCCCACGACATGACCGAGCAGAAACTCGTCGAGGACGAACTGCGTCGCCAGAAAGAAGAGAGCGCGATCATCCTCGACAATATCCCGAGCATGATTTTCGTGAAAGATGGTCACAATACGCTGTTGCGGGTCAATAGAGCGGCAGCCGAGCAGTTCGGACGCCGCGTAGAAGATCTGATAGGCAAGCCCTCCGACGACGTATTCCCCGATCCCGAAGGCCGCTACTGGCAGGAAGACCTGAATATTATGCGCAGCCGTAAGCCGCGTTTCGGTCTCAAATGCGAGTTCGTCAAAGAAGGCGCGCCATCACAGTGGTGGCGCTATCACAAGCTGCCGTATTTCGACGCCGCTGGTCAGGCGGTCGGCGTGATCGCAATCAGTGAGGACATCAGCGCCGACATTCACGCCCAGCAGGCGCTCGAAGACGCGTTGACCCAAGCCCGCCGTCAGGAGCACGAGTTGGACACGTTGTTCAACAGCTTGCCGATCTGCGTGGTATTCAAAGATTGCGAGAATCGCATTCTGCGCGTCAACCGCTTTGCCGCGGAATTCTTCCGTGCGCCGGTCGAAGCGCTGGTCGGTCGCGATATCGGTGAGTTGGTAGTGGGCGCCGAACTCAGTTATCACGACTCCGATCGCAAAGTCCTGGAGAGCGGCATAGCCAAGCTCGATAAGGTCCACATGCTGCCGCTGGCCGATGGTCGCCGGCAGATGGTGCGCTCCCACAAGATGCGCTACCAAGATGCCGACGGCAATGTGCTCGGCTTGCTCATTGCCTTTCAGGAACTCAGGGAAACGCATTGCCAAGACGCCGACGCGCGACCATAACAGCGTGTCGGATCGCTCAGGCCATAGTGCCGGCGATGTAGTGCGTCATCTGTTCGATGACAAACTCCTGCTCGGCAATGATCGACTTGACCAGATCGCCGATTGAGATCATGCCTACTACGCGGCCTTGCTCCATCGCCGGCAGGTGCCGCACTTTGTGCGAAGTCATGAGCGCCATGCATTCGTGCACGGTGTGACGCGGCGAGACGCTCAAGACCTGTCGCGACATGATGTCCGTGACCGGTGTATAGCGTGAGGCGCGACCTTCCAAGGCGATCTTCCGCGCGTAGTCGCGCTCACTCAGGATGCCGACCACCGACTCGCCGTCGAGTACCAGCAATGCGCCGACTTCCTTGTGGGCCATCACGCGCAGCGCCTCGAACACCGTTGAGTCGATCGGCACCGACCACACCTGCCCGCCCTTGTCATCCAATAACTGGCCAACGGTCCGCATAGCTACCTCCCCTTGTTTGATGAACGCTTGCTATCATCCACTTTAGTATACGAGCGGCGATGCGCCACTCCCAGGCGCGAGACGCGCCTTCGGCGGCGCGTGCCATCTGCACAGAGTCTGGGGAGATCCGGCATGAATGACGTGGTTTTGACCGACCGCGACGGCGCCGTGTTGCGCATCACCATTAACCGACCGGAACGACGCAACGCCTTGAATGAGGAGGTCTGCGGCGGCATTGCGGCGGCCATCGACTTGGCCGAGTCAACGCCAGGTGTGCGCGTGGTGGTGGTGACCGGCAGCGGCGACAAAGTGTTCTGCGCGGGCGGCGATCTCAAACCCGGCGCCGATGGCACGCCCTTCGTTATCGACCCGGCCAATCCTCGTCATTACGTGGTCGAGCTGTTCCGCCGCATGGAGCGTTGCGGCCTGCCGGTCATCGCGCGGGTCAATGGCCATGCCATGGCCGGCGGCCTGGGGCTGGTGTGTGCCTGCGACATGGCGGTCAGCACCGATACCGCCCAATTCGGCGTGCCCGAGACCAAGCTTGGCCTATTTCCGATGATGATCCTGTCCTACCTGATGCGCATCGTGCCGCGCCGTAAGCTCTACGAGATAGCGACCACCGGTGAGCCCTTCTCGGCCGCCGAGGCGCTGGCCATGGACATCGTCAATCACGTGGTACCGGCCGCCGAACTCGATAGTAAGCTGGACTGGCTCATCGCCCGCATCGCGGATAAATCGCCGACCGCCATCAAGCTTGGCAAGCAGGCCTTCCGCGCCATCGAAGATATGCCGCTCGACAAGGCCTTTGAATATACCCAGTTAATGTTACCCATCATGGCCATGACCGCCGATGCCAAGGAGGGCTTCGCGGCCTTTAACGAAAAGCGCGCGCCACAATGGCCGGGCAAGTGAAAGCCGTGGTGCGCATCGGTTGCGGCGCCGGCTTCTGGGGCGACAGCGCGGCCGGACCGGCGCAACTGGTCGCCCGTGGCGCGCTCGACTATCTGGTGATGGACTACCTGGCCGAGATCACCATGTCGATCCTGGCGCGCATGAAGAGCAGCGATGCGCAGGCCGGCTACGCCACCGATTTCGTTGCTGCGGTCATGAAGCCGCTGCTGGCCGACATTGTCGCGCAGGGCACTAAGGTCGTGACCAATGCCGGCGGCGTGAATCCGCTGGCCTGCAAGGTCGCCCTCGAACAACTCGCCGCCGAGGCCGGCTTGTCCTTACGGGTGGCGGCCGTGGTCGGTGACGAGCTGCTGGGCGAGGCCGACTTACTGCGCGCGGCGGGTGTTACGGAAATCGGCAGCGGCGCGCCGCTGCCGGCACGACTCGCCAGCGTCAATGCCTATCTCGGCGCGACGCCCATCGCGCGCGCGTTGGCGGCAGGCGCCGATGTAGTGATTACCGGGCGCTGCGTCGACAGCGCGCTGGTGCTGGGGCCGCTCATGCACGAATTCGGCTGGGCGAGCGACGACTACGATAAGCTCGCGGCGGGCTCGCTCGCCGGCCACATCATCGAGTGCGGCACGCAGTGCACCGGTGGTCTCTTCACCGACTGGGAAGCGGTGCCGGGCT